>JASHVU010000127.1 GCA_030044455.1 Acidobacteriaceae bacterium
CCCGCCCAAGGCGTCAAATAAGGTGGTGGTATACTTGAGCTGACGACGGCCTTGCGCGGTTTCCTGAGGTGGTCTTCCAGATTTCCGTTACCTTGCCGGAACCGAGGCAAGGTTAATTTTTTCTTCGGCCTGGCGTTCGTTCCGTGCCGGCTGAAGCGGAAACCCGGGCGAACCGGCAAGACGGGCGGTCAACTGTGCCTGCCGTCCGGAGGTTGGATTTGCGTATGAGCCCTCGCGCGCGCCGCGCTCTCTTCACAGTCGTTCTCTTCTTTGCCGTGTGTGCGGTCGTGGGCACACTTTTGCAGCGCCGCGTGGGCGCTCAATCCGCAGAAGACGAGAGCCAGCTTCGCGACAGCCTCAAGGCCTTCACCAACGTCTACGCCCTGGTGGAGCAGAATTACGCCGAGCCCATTGCCGGCGACCGCGCCGATGACGTTATCTACGATGGCGCCATCCCCGGCATGCTCCAGACCCTCGATCCCCACTCGCACTTCTACGACCCCAAGGCCTACGCCAGGCTGCGTGAAGATCAGCGCGGCCACTACTACGGCGTCGGCATGGTCATTCAGCAACAGCGCGACGAACAGTCGGGGCGCGACCATGTCTACGTTATTACTCCCTACGAGAACACGCCGTCTTTCCGCGCCGGCATTCACCCCGGCGACATCATCGTGGCAATTGACGGCAAGAGCACCGACGGCTGGTCAAGCGACCAGGTAGCAAAGGCGCTCAAAGGGCCCAAGGGGACCCACGTTCAAGTCACCATGATGCGCTACGGGCAGGCCAAACCGCTGGTCTTCGACCTCGTCCGCGATGAGATTCCTCATCCCTCCGTCGATCTCGCGTACGAAATTCGCCCCGGCGTCGGCTACATCCATCTCACCCAGTTCCAGGAAACCACCGGCCAGGAAATGGAAGACGCCATCAACAGCTTCGGCAATCTGAAAGGTCTGGTGTTTGACCTGCGCGAAAACCCGGGCGGCCTGCTGAGCCAGGCTGTAGATGTCTGCGACCATCTGCTCACCAAGGGCCAGACCATCGTTTCGCAGCGCGGCCGAGCCTATCCTGACCAGAACTACACGGCAACCCACGGCAACGGCGGCAAGACATTTCCAATCGTCGTGCTGGTCAATCGCGACACCGCATCGGCCGCCGAAATCGTCTCCGGTGCGCTTCAGGATCACGATCGCGCCCTGATTGTCGGCGAGACCACCTTCGGCAAAGGACTGGTGCAGACCGTTTACAACCTCAGCGAGAACAGCGGCCTGGCCCTGACCACCTATCACTACTACACGCCCTCGGGCCGGCTGATCCAGCGCAACTACGCGGGCGTTTCGCTCTACGACTATTACAATCACGCCGGCGCCTTGCCTGCCGATTCAAGCAACCGCGAGGTCAAGCTCACCGATTCCGGCCGAACCGTCTACGGCGGCGGCGGCATCACACCCGACGAGAAGATCGAGAGCCCGGAGCCTAACAGCTTCCAGAAAGATCTGATGTACCACAACGTCTTCTTCCGCTTCGCGCCGGTTTATGTCTCCGATCACGCAGTGGACAAGAACTTCCAGGTTGACGATGCGGTGCTGGGCGACTTCAAGCGGTTCCTCACCAGCGAGAGCATCGAGTGGAGCGACAACGACATGAACGGCGTGCAGGACTGGCTCAAGACCCGCATCAAGCAGGACATCGAGACCATTCAATTCGGGCAACTGCAGGGCCTCCGCATTCTGGCCGACTGGGACCCCATGATTCAGAAGGCCATCACCTATCTGCCCCAGGCAGAAGCCCTCGAAACCACCGCCCACAAAGTTGAAGCCGAAAAGGCTGAGGCGCGGATGAACTCGAACTCCGGCACCGCCGCTTCGACAACGCCGCAGTAGGCCGCGCATCGCTTCACCAAAGTCAAAGGCCATCCCGAATGGGATGGCCTTTGTGCATTTGCTCTCGATTCGGAAAATGTTCGATTCCCCACGAAAGCTTGTGAGACAATCACGGCCATGGATTTGAAAGACGAACGCGACAACCTCGTTCAAAACGTCATCTGGGCAATCCTTACCGCCCTCGGAGCCGCTGCCCTACCCTTGTTGGAGGCCCACTGGCGTGCCTGGTCTGAGCCGACTCTTTTCGCCTTCCTCGGGGCCACTTGGGTCGCGGTCGTCTACACCACCCTCACGGGGAAACGCCCCTTTTCGGGACCGGGAACCACTCCCAAGAATCTCGAAGGCAGGGTCAAGGCCTGGCTCGATAAGTACCGGCTGGGTCAGAGATCCGACCCCGACGATTCGGTCCGTTTTCGCGTTATTGTCAGCCTTCCCAGCGGGGGGCAAATCGCGCTGAGCCAACCCAAAGAAGATGAGCACCATTTTGTCTGCCAATCCCGCATTATCCTCACGAAGGACTTCCAAAACGCAATCGCCGCCATGAGCGATTCACAAAGAGAGCGGACTCAGCAGGAGATCACCCTGGAGCTGGCTCGAGCCAAGATCACCTTCAGATACGAACTCCAGCCGGCTTTCTTGATCGATCTTTTCCAAACGGTTCCCGTCAATCCCAGCCTCACCGAAGAAGTCTTCACTCAGGTGATCGACACCATGGACTTCGCCCTCAATCTCGGGAGTGCAGCGACTGCCCTGGCCATTACGCGGAATTCGCAGTCGCAACCCAAGATCACACCCGAAAGCATCGGAACCGACCTCAAACAATGGCTCGACGATTTTGGCTTTGGCCTCAAGTCCGTGCGCGACGAATCCTCGTACTTCAACATTCAGGTGACTTTCCCGAACGGCCACCATGTGACAATTCTTCGCCAGAAGGACCGGGACCGCTATCTCACCTTTGTGTGCGTGCTCACGGTTGAAGACGAGCTTCAGAAAGCCCTGGCCTCCATGACGCTCGAGTCCCTGGGCCGGACCATCCTGGAAATCAAACTGGAACTAAGCCGCGCGAAGATCGCTTTCGATATGAAGCTCAAACCATCCTTCGAAGTCACCATTTCCAGGCGGGTCCTGATCACCCCCACCCTCACATCTGACAGCTTCATTGAAATCGTGAACGAGATGGATCTCGCCAACAGCCTGGCTCTCACTGCCATGACTCTGGCTATCGACCGCAACTCTGCTCCCTCAACCTCTGATTCGCTGGCCGCCACCACGGGCGCAACCGCAACATCCTGATTTTCCTTACTTCGCCTTCACTCCCTGCTTCACCCCACGCTCGGCAGCCCGGCCAGCGCCAAGGCAATCTCCCCGGCAGGATACTCGTAGTTCTCAAGCATTCCTGCGTGGTACGCGATGTACGATTGCATGTCGAAATGGCCGTGGCCGCTCAGGTTGAAGAGGATCGTGCGCTTGATGCCTTCCTGCCTGGCGAAGAGCGCCTGGCGAATGGCCTCGGCCACCGCGTGGTTGGATTCCGGCGCGGGCACAATTCCTTCGGCTCGCGCAAACTCGACGCCCGCGGCGAAGGCATCCAGTTGCTGCACGCTTACCGCCTCAGCCAGTCCCAGGTCGACCACATGCGAAACCAGCGGAGCCATCCCGTGGTAGCGAAGCCCTCCGGCATGAATCCCGGGCGGAACAAACGTCGAACCCAGCGTGTGCATTTTCACCAGCGGCGTCAGGTGTACCGTGTCGCCAAAGTCGTAGGTGAACCTGCCCCTGGTCATGCTCGGACAAGCCGCAGGTTCAACTGCAATCACGCGTGCCTGGCTGCGGCCTTTTAGCTTGAGCCCGATGAACGGCATCGCCAACCCGGCAAAGTTCGAGCCCCCGCCCGCGCAGCCGATAATCACGTCGGGATCTTCGCCGGCCATCGCCATCTGTTCAATTGCTTCCTGCCCGATCACCGTCTGGTGCAGCAGCACATGATTCAGGACGCTTCCTAATGCGTACTTCGTCTGCCCATCTTTCGCAGCCACTTCGACCGCCTCAGAAATTGCAATCCCCAGCGACCCGGGCGAGTCGGGATGCACGGCGAGGATCGCGCGGCCCGAATCGGTCTCGTTGCTCGGGCTGGCAGTAACGCTCGCGCCAAACACTTCCATCAGCGCGCGCCGATACGGCTTCTGGTCGTAGCTCACGCGCACCATGTACACCTTGCACTCGAGGCCGAAAAACGCGCAAGCCATTGCGAGCGCCGATCCCCACTGCCCAGCGCCCGTCTCCGTTGAAAGCCGCCTGGTGCCGTCCTGCTTGTTGTAGTAAGCCTGCGCCACCGCCGTGTTCAGCTTGTGCGAGCCGGCGGGGCTCTGCCCCTCGTACTTGTAGTAGATGTGCGCCGGCGTATCGAGAGCCTTTTCGAGGCGCCGCGCCCTCATCATCGGCGAGGGCCGCCACTGCGCGTATATCTGCCGCACCGCTTCGGGAATCTCGATCTCCGGCTCCGCGCTCACTTCCTGCATGATCAGGCTCATCGGGAACAGCGGTGCAAGATCGTCGGGCCCCAACGGCTTCAGCGTCCCCGGATGCAACGGCGGCGCGAGCGGCGCGGGAAGCGCAGGCAAAATGTTCGACCAGGTGCGTGGAATGCGGCTTTGCGGCAGGTTGTACTGGATGGTTTCCATGGCCGTAATTGTACAGTGGGTACAATTTGCCGCGCATGTGCGCTCAGCTGCTTTCCGCAGCAGCGCAAGCCACGACAGGGTTCAGGCCGCGAACGTTTTGTTTCCGGTGCTCAGGTCGCCAAGCCCTGCTAGCAGCCCGGCAATAGAAATGTCTTCATCAAGCTCCGGCCAATGCAAACCGCGGCTGCTCACCCTCACGCTCTGGCGCTGCTCCTCGGTGCTGCGCAGCAGGCGCGGAAACCAAGCCAGGGGAACCCCGATTGTCCGCCCGTCGCTCAGGTCCACCCACATGCTGTCCGAATCGAATCGGACACTCTTTGCGCTAACCGAAATACTCATTCCAAGCCCTCTCGATTCGATCCCGATTCGCTGCAACAATTCCCGCCAGTTCTCGAAGCGTGCGTGCGTTGTAACCATCATTGTAGGCCACTTGAACTTCAGGTCGCAGCCAGAATTTTGCCTCTGACTCGTCTTTCTCAACATGAATATGTACCGGCTCACGAGGCGATCCTTCGTTCGAATAGAAGAAGAACCGAAAGCCGCGCTCATAAAAGACAGTGGGCATCTGGTTGTCCTCTCAAACCGTGACCTCGCTGATCGTTGTACTGGATGGTTTCCATGGCAGCATTCTACAGTCGGCGCAGCCATCCCTGCCCGCCCCCTTTCGCCGCAAACACCTGCGCCTTGATGAATCAGAGGCCCGAATGCAGAGCCCGAAGATACGCTGGAACGAATTCAGACACAATAATGAATAGGGCTTCATTGAAATTCAGCCTCCCGCGGGGGAGGCTTCCCGGATGCGCATCTTTAATGCGCGAAGTATCTTCCGGAGATATAATCGATCTCCCGGGAATCGCAGGACGGAAGAAATGGCAGGAGAGCTCGACGTCGGCGCTGTGGTCCAGAGAGAACGCGACGCGCTTGCCGCCGAAACCCGAATTGCGCATTGCCCTCCCCTGGTCGCGGTCAATGATATTGACGAGGTTGCCCGGGTTCCCTCGCAATTGCGCTGGAATCATTCCGCCACAGTCACGGCGCTTTCGGGGGCAAGAGGCGCAGCTTTCGTTGTCGAGTGCTCATCGCTGGGATCCACCAGTCTGTGGTGTGGAACTGAAAATAATACCTACCGCGACGACTATCTGCGCTTTCTCAACGCCACTTATCAACTCAATATAGACAGAATCCCGCCCTGCTACGACGTGGACCACTTGTATAACCGGAGCCGCGCGCAGATCTATGGGTTGCGGTTTATTCGGCTGGCCCTCGTCGAGGGTCGCGCCAATCGCTCGCATGGGGCAGCATACGAAAAGGACATCACGACCAATGAAGCCGTGCGCGTCCGCAAAGACATGAAACTCATGGACGAGATTTCATGCATGAAGTACTTCGGGTTTCTTTCTCCGCTTCGCGACAACCCGCGCGAGGGCGAGGTTAAGGCCTATGCTGCATTCGCCGCAAGCAGGCTGGGGCTTGATCCGGCCCTGGTTCGCGAAAACGTGCTGTATCTGCGCAAGAAAGCTTCCACGCCCTGGGCGCGAAAGAAATAATCTTCGCGAGTTATCCGTGCCATACGCGGTCAGGGCTCATCGTTGTAAAGGTGCACCTCAACCTTGCCGCCCTCGGCCAGTCTGGCGCGGAACATTCCCGGTGTGTTAAAACTCCAGGCCATCTGCCCGTCGGGCGTAACTGCAATCACGCCGCCGTCTCCATGAATCGGCTTCAGCCGGGTCTGAATGATTTCGTCGGCCGCCTGCTGCAGTCCCATGCCTTTGTACTGCACCAGCGCGCACACCTCGCGGGCAACGGTGTAGCGGATGAAAAACTCACCCACCCCGGTGCCTGAAACTGCGCACGACTGGTTCGAGGCGTAGGTGCCCGCGCCAATGATCGGCGAATCGCCCACTCGCCCCGGCGCTTTGCCCTGCAACCCGCCGGTCGACGTGCCCGCAGCCACGTTGCCCTGCCGGTCAACCGCAACTACGCCTACCGTGCCGTAACGATGCGTGTCTGCCGATTCCTCGAACTGCGCCACCGGAATCATCGTTCCCTTTGCCGGCGCTCCCTCAGGCCGCGGCGGAATCGGCTTGCCCTCCTTGGTAAGTTGCCTCACCAGCGACTGCCAGCGGCTCTCGGTAAAGAAGTAACTCGCGGGCTCCTGCTCCATCCCCGCCTGCACGCTGTACGCATCGGCTCCTGGCCCCACCATCAGCACGTAAGGCGTCTTCTCCATCACCGAGCGCGCCAGGCTGATGGGGTACCGCGTGTGCGTCACGCTGGCAACCGCGCCCGCCTGCATCGTTGCTCCATTCATGATTGCAGCGTCCAGCTCCGTCTTGCCGGCCGACGTAAACACCGCGCCACGGGCCGAGTTAAAGTGCGGATCGTCCTCCATCATCTTGATCGCCGTTTCCACCGCATCCAGCGACGAGCCTCCGCGGTCGAGCACCGCCGCCCCCGTCTCAATCACCTTGGTCAGCGCAGCGCGATAGGCCGCATCACCCTTCTCGCCCAGCGTCGCGCGATCGATATCGCCCGCGCCGCCGTGCACCACGATCGCCCAGTGGTGCGATTGCGGTGGTTGCGCGCTTGCGGCTGCAGCCATCATCAATCCTCCAAGAATCAATGGGCCTCCCATAATCAATCCGACCATTGCCTTCATCGATTACTCCCTCCAGCTTGTGGCTCCCTGCGCCCGACACCGCCCGCCCCTGTACGCGGCGCATGGTATAGCCAACATGCTACAGCGTCACCACGCAAATTTGCCTCATGACCGCGCCTGCCGGCATTAAGATTGAGCCTATCCGTCCGGAAAGAGGTCCCTGCCGTGAAGCTGAATATCGTCACGCTGGTCGTCATCGTCGTCGCACTGCTTCTCTTTGCAACCTATTCGATGAACATTCCGTGGACGCCCTTGCGCATCGTCGGCGTCGCCATCGCACTCCCGGCCTTCACTCTTTTTTGCGTTGCGCGCGTACAGCTGGGCCGCTCCTTCAGCATCGAAGCCAAAGCCACGGAGCTCGTCACCACCGGACTCTATTCGCGTATCCGCAACCCGATTTACCTCTTTGGCGCGATCATGATTCTCGGCGTCATCATCTGGACTGGAAAACCCATTCTGCTCCTCATCTATGCCATCCTGATACCCCTGCAAATCGTCCGTGCGCGCAAAGAGTCCGCAATCCTCGCCGCGAGATTCGGCGACGCATACTTCGATTACAAAAAGAAAACCTGGTTCTGAATCCTCTTAGGTGGACTGCGACCGACGAGTCAACAACCACGGACGGGAAAGCCCTGGGACGCCTCATGCCAAGTCGCATGGGTCTCGACCGTGAGACCTGAGAAGGCGCTAACCCTTCCCGCCACTGTCTGCACTCCGGCTACTTCACGCCCTTGGATGGGTCCCAGACGCCCTCGAGCTTGCGCACGTAAAGAATCTGCCCGATGTGGTAGGCGTTATGCGCCGCCACGTGCTCAATCAGAGAGGCGTTGGCAGCCAATTTCTGGTCGTCGGCGTTAGCCACGGCCGTGTCCCAGTCGCTGAGTACCTGGTTCAGCTTCTTTACCAGGTCGTCCCACTGCGCGGGGTTGAAGTTGTCAAAGGTTTCGTCGTTGTTGCCAGTGAAGGCAGGTGATTTCTCGCCCTTGAAGTCGGCCAAAGCGCGCGAGTCCCAGAACCACAGATGATAGGCGAGCTGGCCGACGGAGTGGTTGCCTTTGGCGGGACTCCAGTTGGCCTGGTCGGCGGTGAGTCCGGCAACGGCCACGCTGGCCGGAACAAACCAGTCTTCCTGGTCGTGGGTGGTGTGCAGATCTTCAACAAGGACCCCGCGCAGATCGGTAGGCGCTTTCTTGTTCTGAGCGGAGACAACGAGGGGTACAGCGAGGACGAGTAGAAAAACCAGTTTTCTCATGGGAGCGACCTCGAGTGGTGGGATGGAGCCTTTCGGTTGGATGTTAGCGCCCGCGAAACGTCACCCGAGATTCGTGGACCGTGATTTCGGCGCCGAATTCGAAGTGGCTTGCTGACTCGCCGACTTGCCGACTCGCACCCCAGACCACCGATCCTCGACCCCTGTTTTCCCTTGCTCTCGCCGCCTTCGCGCGCTGATAATGCTTGGCAAATACGAAGCCTAACCCAAGGCAATCTCCGGCCCCCGAATTTTCTCCCCGGTTCTCAACTCCCTCTTCAGGAGGCCTTATGGGCACAACCAGCAATTCTGCCCCGCCGGCTCCGGCTAAACCTCGTGCGCGCGCCGCTGCGGGCGGCAGGCACTGGTACATCGACGAGATCGTCGTTGCCGCGTTCGCGTTTCTCGGCGTGGGCGGAGCCGTGTTTCTTCCACTGCGCTACACCATTCCGCCGATCACCACTT
>JASHVU010000128.1 GCA_030044455.1 Acidobacteriaceae bacterium
CGGCACTTCGTCGGGCTCAGTCACGGTGAATTACCCGTGCGTTCAGGCAGCCATGCCCGGCCTCCCGTTCGGAGGCGTGGGCTCGAGCGGGATGGGCGCCTGCCACGGTCGCGCCAGTTTTGAAACCTTCAGCCATCGCAAGCCGGTTTTCACGAAGGGAACGTGGCCCGACCCGAATCTCGCCTACCCTCCGCTGAGCAAGCTGAAGGAACGCATCATTCGAAAGCTGATGTAAGACGGTTCGTGATGTATCACGGTCGCTTAATCGGCATGACGAATGGCAAGCAGCGTCACATCGTCCATTCCTGGCTTCGCGCCGGCAAACGAGCGCAGATCGTCAATGCACGCCGAGATCACCCCGGCGGCGCAGCACCTGGCCTGCCGGCCGACCAGATCGGTTACGCGATCGACGCCATATTCGCCCTCGTCGCCGCTGGCTTCAGAAAGGCCGTCGGTATAGAGAAAAAGCAGGTCGCCCACACTCAGTTGCACGTGAGATGAAGTGAACGAGGCCTCGCGAAACATCCCCAGCGGAAAGCCGGTCGACTCGAGCAACCGCACATTGCCTCTTTCAACTGCAATTACGGGCAAGTGGCCGGCGTTGAAAATCTCCACATCGCCGCCTGCTTTGGCACGCCCGCACACCAATGTCGCGTATTGTCCGGCCAGCCCGCTGCTCGCGAGGAAGCAGTTGATGTGGTCAACAATCTCTTTGAGCGGCAGATCCATGCGATCAGGCTGCGGAACAGCGCGTGGAGTTGTGTCATCCGCATCGACGCCGCCACGCCCTTTCCCGAAACATCGCCGAGCATGAAGAAGAGTTGCCCGTTGTAAGGGTAGAGATCGCAGTAGTCGCCGCTGACCGGACCCAGAGGCGCGTAGTGATAGCTTGTCTCCCAACCGTCGACTTTGAGATCGGCGGGCGGCAACAGGCCCCGTTGCAACTCCGAGGCAAGGTCGAGATCGCGCTGCAGCGTGGCACGCTCGAGCACAGTGAGATGGTCGAGACAATAGCGAATGAGCGGATCGGCCAGCAGCCGGTCGCGCTCCACCGTGTCGTGGCAGGTTTCACACATACCGTAGGTGCCGGCTTCAAATCGGTCGAGCGCGGAATCCACTTCGCGCAACAAGGCTTCGAGATTTGCGTCTTCCGGCGTTTGTGTAATAACCATCTCAAGGCGGCGCTTGCGCTCCTCCAGTTGACTGTGCAGAAAACTCAATTCGGCAGTTGCCATGGAAATACCCTCAGGGGTGGTGGGACGTACAGATTATTGATTCTCCAGGCTGCGTTGGAGAATCAATAGTTTTCCGCTCCCGAGGGCGGCTATCGCAATTCCTGAGTGACTGTATCCGGGAGCCATGACACCGAAGTCGACGCGACCCCAAGGAGCGGCAACCCAGAACCAAACCCGGAGTGGACACACCGACTCAGGAATTGCCGTAAGTGGGATCGCGCTCAAGTGTCACAAAACCAGCGGAATTCTGTCCCCACCCGAGCAAAGCTTGGATGGGGTACCTGCTCTTGTCTTTACGGCGCGTCGCACACGTCTACGAGCGCTCCCAGAAGTGTGGCGGCTCGATTCCAAGGGCGCGCAGATAAACGTACCCCTGGCCGCGATGGTGGATCTCGTTGTCGATGGCATATTGAATCATGGCGATCCCCGGCATCGTCCACTGGCCGAAGGCTGTGTCGACTTCGGCGAAGCGATGCGGCGGAATCAAGGGAAACTTCTCGTCGAGCTCCATGGTCTGTCGATCCCAGATTTCAAGGATTTCTTTTTTGGTCTTTGGCTTGGGGCCTCCACCGTACTCCGCCCACTTGCCGGTTGCGACACCCTCGACGATGGGGATTGTCATGCCAATGAATTCCTGTGCCAGCACTGCGAAGGGACGCATTCCGCCTACCGAAAAATAAAATAGCTTGTCCTCAGGGAAGGCCTCGATGGTTCTGCGGGTAAGCGCGCGGTGGCCCTGCCAGGTCTTGAGCAGATCTTCGGCTGAGATCACGCTCACGGTTGCTGTCGCGGTTGTCATATCAAACCTCCATTTGGCCCTTCTGGGCTCACAAATGAAGGTATCGGCAATTCCCGACAGAACTTGTCGTAAATTAAATGCAGGATAGAAATTGCCATGTATGACCCCATCATGCGCGTCCTCACGGTACTTGAAGTGCTGCAGGCACGCGACTTTGTGTCCGGAGCGGAACTGGCCGAACGGCTTGAGGTAGACCTGCGCACCGTGCAGCGCTACATTGTGCGACTGAAGGATCTGAGCATCCCTGTTGAATCTTCGCGGGGCGTGGGCGGTGCGTATCGATTAAAACCAGGGTTCAGGCTGCCTCCGCTGCTGCTCACCAATGAAGAAGCGTTTGCGCTCTCGCTGGGGCTGCATTCGCTGCGCCAGGTGGGGCTTTCGGCGTTTGCGCCGGCCACCGAAGGCGCCCTGGCCAAGCTGAGGCGCGTGCTGCCCGAAGCGCTTCGCGAAAGCATCAGGACCGTGGATGACGTGGTGGCCATCGAACCCGGCCCGTGGGTGGTGACAACTTCAGTTGAGGATTTGATTCGCGCCGCATCGGCGATCCGCACGGGGCGGCGGGTTCGGTTCGACTACGAATCGCATCAGGGCGCGCGAACTCGGCGGCAGATTGAGCCATACGCGGTGATGCACACTGACGGGCGCTGGTATCTGATCGGCTACTGCCTCACCCGGAAAGCGATGCGCACGTTCCGGCTCGATCGCACATCGAACCTCACAGTAGGCGCCGGCACGTTCAAAAGGCCCGCCGACTTTGATGCACGCCGCTATATGCGATCGAGCATGCCGTTCGTTCAGGCTGAATACCAGATCGATGTGTGGATCGAGATGCCGATTGCTGAAGCGCAGCAGAACTTTGCTCCGTGGAGAGTGGCGATTGAGGAAGAAAACGGCGGAACGCGGCTGCGCTGCGGCCGCGACCGGCTGGAGATGTTTGCGGCGATGCTGCTGAGCATGGGACGGCGCATTGTGGTGCACAGTCCGGATGAGTTGCGGGAGACGTTTCGGGAGTTGGCGCGGCAGGCGGTTAGCGCGGCTGGCGATTAGCGAATCAGCAAGTCGACGAATCAGTGCGCGGGTTGGCGGAGTTCATTCCAGGCCCAAACAGAGCTTTGATTGAGCACTCACTTTGCTTTGTCCTCGTGCTGTGGGGGGCTAAATGCCTTCCCCCATTGAGACGTAGGTCGCGCGGCGGTCGAGTTCTTCGCGATAGGCGCTTCGCTCGGCTTCTTCGCCGGCAAAGGGCAGTGCGCTGATCTCTTCTGCGCCCAGGCGAGCTTCCAGCTCGTCGACGCGCGCCGACAGCGCGATGAGCGCGTCAGAGAGCGGGTCTTTGATGTCGTGCGGGTCGGTGATGAGCACGCGCTCCCCGTTGCGATAGACAATATGCGCGGGGACACCGACGACAGTGGAGTTGGGTGGCACGTCAGTGAGCACCACCGATCCGGCGCCCACGCGGGAATTTTCCCCGACCGAGATGTTGCCGAGAACGTTCGCGTTATTGCCAATGAAGACGCCGTCGCAGATGGTGGGGTGGCGCTTGCCGTGTCCCTTGCCTGTTCCGCCCAGAGTGACGCCCTGGTACATGGTGACGTCGGAACCGACGATAGCCGTCTCGCCGATCACCACGCCGGCCGCGTGATCGATGAAAAGACGGCGACCCAGTAGTGCGCCGGGATGAATATCAACCCCAGTGACGACGCGGCCAATCTGCGAAAGGACGCGAGCGGGCAGATAGAGTTTTGATCGCCAGAGCCTGTGCGAGATGCGATGAATCCACACCGCCCAAAGGCCTGGATAGCAGAGCAGGACCTCGATGCTGGAGCGCGCGGCCGGGTCGCGCTCCAGCACTGAGGCCATATCTTCACGGATGCGGGCGAACATGGGCATGACGTTCGTAGTGATGCGCGCCGCCGGCAGAGCGATTCGCGCTCCGCCGGCGACTTCACAATTTAGGACGCGACCTGCTCGACCGGCAGCGCCAGGGCCTTCTGGCGGAGCGACTCGAACAGCACGCTGGAGAGGTAGCGCTCCCCGAAGCTCGGCAACACCGTCACGATAAGTTTGCCTGCGTTCTCAGGACGCGCAGCTACCTTGAGGGCCGCCACCACCGCGGCTCCCGAGCTGATTCCGACGAAGAGACCTTCCTCCAGAGGAAGCCGGCGAGCCATTTCGATCGCTTCGTCGTTGGTCACCTGGAT
This sequence comes from Acidobacteriaceae bacterium, assembly GCA_030044455.1. Lineage (GTDB taxonomy): Bacteria > Acidobacteriota > Terriglobia > Terriglobales > Acidobacteriaceae > Telmatobacter. Next base: position 4,236 of record JASHVU010000128.1, read on the forward strand.
CACCTCGTCGTACAGGCTGGTGTCGAGGACGCTGGGAATAAATCCTCCCCCCAGGCCCTGAATCTTGTGCGGACCGGGTTTGCCGCCCGAAAGCACCGCACTGTCAGACGGCTCAACCGCTACGGCCTTGAACTCCGGCTTGCGCTCCTTAATGTATTTCGTTGAGCCAGTAATGGTGCCGCCGGTGCCCACGCCCGAGATGAGAATGTCGATCTTGCCATCGGTATCGTTCCAGAGCTCAGGCCCGGTGGTGGCGTAATGGATTGCGGGATTGGCGGGATTGTCAAACTGCTTAACGATATAGCCGTTGGGAGTGTTGGCGAGAACCTCATCCGCCTTGGCAATTGCTCCTTTCATGCCTCCGGCAGCAGGCGTGAGCACAACCTCCGCACCGAATGCGAGCAGCAGCACGCGGCGCTCGAGACTCGCGGTCTCGGGCATAGTGATAATGAGCCGATAGCCCTTGACCGCAGCCACAAAGGCCAGTGCAATGCCGGTATTGCCGCTCGTGGCTTC
>JASHVU010000129.1 GCA_030044455.1 Acidobacteriaceae bacterium
CCAGCTCGCCTCGTCGTGCGTGCCGCCGGCAATGCACTCAAAGTGTAGCGTGTCGCCGGGTCGCCAGCCGTTGGCGATCAGCCGCCGGTTGAGCTGTTCGGCGTTGTTCAGTGTGCGCTGGCCCTCGCGGTCGCCTACATCGAGCCACATGCGCGGCCGCTCCCATATCTCGGGTGCGCGCTCATTCAGGTAGCCGAGGATGCTCTTGTGATTCCACCATACGCTGGGCGAGAGTACAGCCAGCCTGCCGAAATGCTGGGCATGGCGGAGCCCTAGATAAAGAGTGACTAACCCACCAAGCGAAGAGCCTCCGAGGCCGGTGGACTCACGTTCGGTGCGCACGCGGTAGCGGCGCGCGATCCACGGCATGAGTTCGCGGGTCAAGAGCAGGCCGTAACTGGAGGCCTCGCCTCCGCCCATCTGCCAATCGCGCTCGGGCGTGTACTCAGCCAAACGCCGGTCGCCGGCGTTGTAGATGCCAACGATGATGAGCGGTTCGACAGCGCCTTCGCAAATCGCTTGGTCAGCTTGCTCGCGGATTCGCCAGGTCTTGCCGGGGACGAAGGATGTGCGGGGGTCGAAGAGGTTCTGGCCGTCGTGCATATAGAGCACGGGGTAGGCGCGGGTGGGGTCGAAGTCAGGCGGCAAGTAGACGATGACATCGCGCTTGTCGGGCAGGTATTGGCTCTCGAATCCGGGATGCAGGCGCAGGCGGGGGTGCGGGTCGGCGGAGTCCGTCGCCGGTGGGCTCGCCGCAGTGGAAATCCAGTCTGGGCCGCTCGGGGGCTGGGGATCGGACGCCTGGGAATTGCCGGGTTGGGGATTCGCGGCCATGGTTTATTTTGCCAAATGCTGGCGGCGCGTGTGTGGAAGATGCGGCCAGAACCGCGGAGGGCGAGATTTTTTGCGAGCGTTTGCAGCGCGGCAGCCAATCGAGGGCGCTGCTATCATGCCTAGAAGCGTTCCGCGGTTAGGTCCTCATACCTCACGTAGATTGCGGTACGCGGCAGGCCGCTAAGGAAATGAATCGCGAATATCACAAATGGTACTCGACGCGGCTGGGCCGCGAGATGGAACTGCTAGTCTTTGGCCACGCAGGCGTGCCGGTTCTGGTGTTTCCCACTTCGGGCGGGCGCTTTTTTGAATTTGAGGACCGCGGCCTGGTGAACGCGCTCGGCGGCCGCCTCGACGGCGGCAATGTGCAGCTTTACTGCGTCGATTCGGTGGACATGGAAAGCTGGTACAACCGCCGCGTTCCGCCGCGCTGGCGCATTGCGCGCCATGTGCAGTTCGAGGACTACGTGATGAGCGAGGTGCTGCCTTTGGTGCGCCAGAAGAACGGCGACTCGCACCTGGTTGCGCTGGGCTGCAGCTTCGGCGGCTATCATGCAACCAATATCGCGCTGCGGCATCCGGATTGTTTCTCCGGGCTGCTCTCAATGTCAGGCGCATTCGACCTGACCAACTTTCTCGACGGCTACTACGACCAGGACTGCTACTTCAACCTGCCCACGCACTACCTGCCGAACCTGAGCGACGGCTGGTACTTCGAACGTTACCGGCGCAACACCTACGTGCTGGCGACGGGTTGGGACGACCATTGCCTGGGACAGAACCAGAATCTCGACCGCATCATGAATTCCAAGGGGATTCCGCATAAGCTGTATGTGTGGGACTCATGGAACTCGCATGACTGGCCCACCTGGCAGCGGATGGTGCAGGAATACCTGTGAGGCAGCTTTCAGCTATTAGCTTTTCGCTATCAGCTTGTTCGTGCAGAGGGCCAGAGCTGCGGAGTATGAACATGGTGAAGATATTGATGGAGGCATGACGATGAGTACAGCGAACCCCTATGAGGGTTTTCTTGATGGGCGGCCGGTGGAAGAGATTCTGGCTCGCACCTCGAAAGCTATCGCCGGTTATCTCGACAAGATCGGCACAGAGAAAGAGAGTGCTGCGCCGGCTCCGGGCAAGTGGAGTGCGGCGGAGATTGTGGCGCACCTGGCGGACTGCGAGATTGTGTTCGGGTTCAGGCTGCGGCAGACGTTGGCCGAGGATGGTCCGACCATCCAGCCCTTCGATCAGGACAAGTGGGCTGCCACGTATCCAGGAGTCAGCGCTGACCTGGCGCTCGTCACGTTCAGTTCGATGCGCCGCTGGAATCTTCGGCTCATTCAGGGCGCATTGCCACACTCGGCCGAACGGACGATGACGCATCCCGAGCGCGGCACCATGACCTTCAAGACGGTTGTGGAGACGATGGCTGGACACGATTTGAACCATCTGGGCCAATTGGAGAGAATTGCGACACAGGCGGGGTAATGACCCGGTGCGGGTCTTGAAACCCCACGACAGCCGGCCAGGAGGCCGGCGCTAGATATCCAAAGGAACACCGGAATCAGCCGGCGTGACTCACGTGGGTGGCGCCGACTTCAAGGCCCGCCGCCGGCGTGCCCGTCAAGGCGTAAAGAATCACGCGAGCCGCGGCCTCTTCGTCATCACTCGAGCGTAGCATCAGGTCGTAGAGGTGCGGATCGCACCAGTGTTGTCCGAACTGCTGGCGAAGATACCTGGCACGCTCGCCGTCAACGGTGCGCAGCCGATGCACCGCATCAGCGCCCGGTTCCAGGCGCTTTTTGAGCCGTTCGATGCGCTCGCGCAACGGCGCGTAAACAAACACATGAAAAGCATCGTGCTTGTGCTGCAAGATGCACTGCGCACCTCGGCCCACGATCACGCAGTGGCCGGCGGCGTAGGCCTCCTCGATAATGTTCCGCGTGCGATCAGCCATCGCATGGGCGTCGAAAATATCTTCCTCGGCAAGAGGACGCCCGGCCGCAAGCGCAACTCCACGAATGGCCTCTTCGTTGACGCGGCGCAGCCACGAGTCAACGCGCTCGTCGTAATGTTTGACCACGTGTGAGTCAACGTGCGCGGCACGGGCGATCTGACCGATGATTTCCTGATCGAAAAGCTTCCAACCCAGCCTTCGGGCGACGAGGTTGGCGATGCGTCCGCCACCGCTGCCAAACTCTCTTGCAACTGTGAGTGCACGGTATTTCATGGCCACCTCCCCAGATAAGGCGCAGCCCACTCAATTGACGGTAAAAACTATACGCCCGTCCGGGGGAATGCGATGTGTCGGAGGGCACTGCGGCTGATGTGCTTCTGTTGGCCAAGATTGCGACTGCCGCGAACGCCCGTTGACGTAAACTGGAGCTGTGCGGATGGGTTCCGGTGGCGTGCCGATTCCGCCTTTCAAACTGCGGCCGGCGGACACAATCCCGTCGCTCGACGGCACTCCCGGGAGGCAAGAGCGTGAAACGAATCGGCGTACTGTTCGGCATGGAGAACAGCTTTCCTGGCGCGCTGGTGGAGCGCATCAATGCGCGCAACATCGAGGGCATTGAGGCAGAGTTTGTTCTCACCAGTGCTGTCGCGCTCGACAAGCCGCCGGCGTATTCGGTGATTGTCGACCGCATCTCGCACGACATTCCCTTCTATCGCGCCTTCCTCAAGCACGCCGCCATCAACGGAACAGTCATCATCAACAATCCCTTCTGGTGGTCGGCCGACGACAAGTTCTTTAACTACACGCTCGCCCGCAAGCTGGGCGTCGCCGTTCCTCCCACCGTCATCCTGCCGCACAAGCTGCACCCCGAGGGCACTACCGACCGTTCCATGCGCAATCTCGAGTATCCGCTCAACTGGGACGCGGTGTTTGCCTACGTGGGCGAACACGGATTTATGAAACCGGTGGATGGCGGGGGTTGGCGCGACGTGCACCACATTCGCTCCCGCGAAGAGTTCTTCCAGGCTTATGACCTGTCGCGCGACCTGTGCATGATGTACCAGAAGGCCGTTGAATTCACCGACTATTACCGCTGTTATGTGGTGGGACAGAAAAAAGTCCATATCATGCCCTACGATCCGCGCAAGCCGCACCACGAACGCTACGTGCAGCAGACCGCGAAGGGCATGGCGGGCCGTCTGCTGTTGAGGCGTATTGAGCAGAATTGCCTCACGCTCTGCCGCGCGCTGGGCTACGACCTGAATACGGTCGAGTTCGCGGTGGAGAACGGAGTTCCCTACGCCATCGATTTCATGAATCCCGCGCCCGATGCGGATTTGCACTCGGTAGGCGAAGCAAACTTTGAATGGATTGTGAATGCCGTGACCGATTTGGCCATTGCCAAGGCGAAGCTTGCGCCGTGTGTGCCTGAGCTGCGCTGGGCGCCGCTGCTGGGCGGAGCCGATCGAGCGAAATCGGCAAAGAAACCCGCGAAGAAAACAGCAAAGATACCGGCGGTAAAGAAGACGGCCCCATCGAAGAAGGCGGAGCCCGCGTCTGCTGAAGAAGCACCTGCTCCGGCCGAGGTGGCCCCGCCCGGCCAAACAGCGACGGCT
>JASHVU010000130.1 GCA_030044455.1 Acidobacteriaceae bacterium
TGGTCGTCAACCAGGCATTTGTCCGAAAGTATGTCGGTGCCCGATCGCCTCTCGGGATTCAGGTCCACGTGCGCCCTGAACCCGGCTTTCCCGCGCGCATCTGTCAGATTGTCGCCGTGATTCCGGATACGAAATATGCCGATCTGCGGGCGGACCCGCCGCCGCAGGCATTTGTACCCATAGCTCAGCTTCCGATGACGGCTCAGAATCTGGGAGTGGCGCTGCTGATTGCTTCACGCGATCCTGTCGCCGCGCAGTCCGCCGTGCTGCGCATATTGGACGCGCAGTTTTCCGGCACGCAGATCCAATTCTCCGATTTTCAGCAGGGAATTCTCGACCATCTGGTGGGCGATCGCATGATGGCCAGACTGGCGGGGTTCTTTGGCGTTCTCGCGGCTCTGCTGGTCGTCGTCGGATTACACGGAGTTCTCTCGTACTTCCTCGCTCAACGTCGCGGTGAGATTGCCATTCGTATGGCTCTAGGATCCAGCCGCAGCCGGGTCGTGGCGGCGATGCTGCGCAGTTCCTGCATCATGCTCGGGATTGGCCTGGTGGCGGGAACGGCATTAACGCTGCTCGCCGGCCGCGGAGTTGGCACATTGCTCTTCGGCTTGAAACCGTCGGACCCGGTAACTCTTGCCGGCGCCGCCGCTTTGCTGGCGCTGGTTACCTTCGTCGCAAGTTTAGTTCCGTCTCTGCGCGCAGCGAATGTGAATCCCGTCGACTCTCTCCGAGCTGAATAGGGAGCGGCGCTTGCAATGCAGAGGCCCTCAGAAACTGAGGACTACCGTCTGCAAGCAGGAGTATGTTGAACCGGGCTGTAGTTCTTCGATTTCGCCTTCACTTGGAATCTCTCGGCTTGGCAGCTGGAACTGTTAACCAGCGCCTTGCGCCAATCAGGCGACTGGCATACGAAGCCGCAGATTTCGGTTTGCTCAGTTCGGAGCTTGCAGCGGGAATTCGACGGGGCAAAGATGGCGCAGCCGGTGGCGTGGGCGATCAGCAAGCCTGGAGACGAAGACGCCATACTATCGCTCTAATCGGATACGGAGGCTTACTACGGACGTATGAAAGAGGCACAGGAGTACTCCCTGCGCGCTGTGAACTCGGCGATCAATGCGGATTCAAAAGAAACCGCAGCTTCCTGTGTAAGGTGACTGAACAGGGCGACCTACTCGATGCTGCGATTGCCAAACTTTTATTGAACAGGAAATAGCTGGGCGTCCCAGATCTCGATTCTGAAGCGGGGGACAGTACGAATCCTTCCCACCAGAAATTGCTTCCGAACGCGCCAGCATCCGAGGATGCGCCCACGGCAAGTCCTACCGGAAAGCTGGCGCGACGCCGTTATCAATCTGCCTTCGGCGAATGGCCCGATGATTCTTCGCCTAAGTATGTTCTGCTGAGAAGAGCGACAATTACAGCATATGACACACACCATCTTTTTCTCTTGGCAGGCTAGCCGAAATGCGCGAGAGTGCCGGAATCTTATCGAGCAGGCGCTGAAGATGGCCCTGGAGGGCCTAGCCCAGGATGCAACACTTGAGCAGGCATTGCGCGACGGATTAGAGCTCGACAAGGACACTAAGAATGTTCCAGGGAGCCCTCCAATTTTTAGCACGGTACTGGCGAAGATCGATAAAGCCGTCGTTTTCGTTCCCGACTTGACTGCGGTAGCTAAGCGGGAAGACGGCGAACTGCTCCCGAACTCGAACGTGCTGATTGAATACGGATGGGCGCTGAAGACGTTGAGTCACTTGCGCATGATTCCCGTCATGAACACCGCGTATGGAAACCCCAAGCTCGAACGACTTCCCTTCGACTTGGCGCACCTGAGATTTCCTATCACCTTTCATCTTCCCGAAGGGGCAAGCGACTCAGACCGTCGTAACGTGCGACATAGTCTGGCGAAAGAACTAAGCAGCGCTTTAAAGACGGTTTTTGAGAGTGAGGAGTTCAAGGTCCGGATGCCCGAGCCGACGAAACCTCGAGACTTTCATCGGCAAAAGCACATAGTGGGCAGTCGAGCGCGATTTCGATTTGACAGCAAGCCGCTCGGTCTGGCATCCGACCCCTTCGCGCAGCTCACTGGGCAACCGGAGTCGTCCCAGGTTCAACTCGACAAAGGTGCCGCTTGCTGGTTCCGGTTCATGCCCACAGTCGATTCCGGTCGTCGCTTAAGTGTCGTTGAAATCAAGGAGCGGGCGATGGAACTATCGGTGATGCCAATCCTTCACATGGCCCAGAGCATCGGCTTTGTGCGTGGCTCGGATGGAGGCGGATTCTATTCGGTCGAAGGAGGCACAACGACGCGCTCTGTGGCATACGTCTTCAAGACCGGGGAGATATGGCTTGTCGATTCGTGGCTCGCTCAGGTCCCCTATGTCGAGCTCAATGAAAATGCGTTTACAGAGAAATTGAGAAGATGTGCTGATATCTCGATCAATCGTCTTGCTTTGCCGGGGCCGTACCAGTGGGAGGCCGGCTTCGAGGGGATCTCCGGCCGCATGCTCGTACTGCCTGGCTTCGATCGCGCCCGCGGCACCGCCGTCGAAGAACGAGTCTACGCCGTCGGTCGCCTTACTCCCGAAGGAGACCCGGTGAAATCCCTCGAACCATTCTTTGAAAAGGTCTTTGATTGTTTCGGAGTGCGCCGTCCGGGCAGCCCAACAGTCTAGCAACACCGCAAGCGGACGAATAACAACTGCGTGCTCAGGGACAAACGACTTCGATGAGCTTCGTGCCATTGCGGGCATTGGCCCTCGGAAACGGACATGTGACACGTTTATCGGGGCACTGATCCGGCATCAGTATGCGCAACCTTCAGTCATAGGCATCTCCAGACAATCACGATTCAGAGTCCCGCGAGACTTCGACGACCGCACCGCCTCTCCGCGGACCTCACCCTTCGCGTCGTGATCGCGTTTTGTTGTCAAATCAGTCAGGTTGGTTGCGATCTGTGGAAGGATGTTGCCCTTCATTTCCAGCCACCCGGAGTACATGTGAGAACGACAGTTTGGCCGGGCGAGATCGGTACGGAATTCTTCCCATCCTTGATGCAGGTGAAAGCCGGTTGAGAGCCTTGGACAACTTTGATCTGGTAAGTGCCCGGGGACACGATAAACGTTGCGTTAGTACGCTGCGGCTGTTGTTGGCCATTGATGGTGACCACGGCGCCGGTAGTAGGGTCAGAGTTGATGACTAGCTTACCGGGTTGGGGAGGCATCTGGCTTTGGAGCCCTACCGGGAATACAAGCATCAGAGCCGACAGCATCCTTCGGATTTTGCGGTTCTTCATTTGAATCTCCTTTACCGAAATCGTGAAAAGCAAAATCAGCAAAGAATAGGGCGCCTGCCCCTAGGTCTTCGACCGTATAAAGAAGTACCATGCAAGGTACTTTGCAAATGGTGCAGATGGCTGCAACCTGGAGGCATGAAGAGCACTCAGCAGAGGCAGGTTCGGTTAACGAGGAAGGACCGGCAGTTGGTTGCGGAGATGTTGCGCAGAGGGCGGGGGTCGGCGCGGGTTCTGCGGAGGGCTTCGATTCTGCGCCAACTCGACCAGGAGCAGAAGATCACGCAGGTGGCAGGCACCCTGGGTGTGGTTCGGAAGACGGTTCGGACTATCGCCCAGCGCTACCGGCAGGAAGGACTGGAGTCGGCGCTCCAGGAGAAGCCGCGACCGGGCAAGGCACGGGCGCTGGATGCGAACCAGAGCCAGCGCATCGTCGCCATGGTATGCGGGCCGCCGCCGGCAGGTCAGGCGCGGTGGAGCGTGCGCCTGATCGCAGAGGAGGCGGTGAAGCGGAAACTGGCGTCGAAGGTGGGGCGGGAGACGATTCGTATGTTGCTTCAAGACCATGATCTGAAGCCGTGGCGGGAAAAAAAGCTGGTGTATCGCGGAGTTGAATGAGGAGTACATTGCCCGCATGGAAGATGTGCTGGCGTTGTATGAAAAGCCGTTCTCGGAAAAGGAACCTGTGGTCTGTGTGGATGAAAAGCCGGTCGTGCTCCATGCCGACGTTCGTGCACCGCGCCCCATGCGGCCGGGGCAGATCGCGCGGCGCGATTGCGAATACCGGCGCTGCGGCACAGCCAACACCTTTTGCGGCGTTGAGCCCAAAGCGGGACGGCACTTCACCAAGGTCACGCCCAACCGCTCCTCGCCGGAATTTGCCGATTATCTGGTCGAGATCGTGGCTGGCTATCCGGAGGCCGATACCATCCACCTGGTGATGGATAATCTGAGTTCGCACCGCCGCAAGGCCCTGGTGGAGCGGTACGGTGAGAGCATTGGTGGTCTGTTATGGGACCGGTTCACGGTACATTACACGCCCAAACACGGCAGTTGGTTGAACCAGGCCGAGATCGAGATCAGCCTGTTCAGTCGTCAATGCCTGGGGCAGCGCAGGATTCCATCGCTCGCAAACCCGCGCCAGCAAGCACGAGCGTGGAGCAGGAAAATGAACCGGGGCCGGATCACAATCGATTGGAAGTTCACCCGCAGGAAGGCGCGCCAGAAGTTCTGCTACAAAGGGAACAACTTCATGCGGTCTGAGACCTAGGACAAACCGGTACGTGGCGCCCGGGTGTGCTTTTCTTCATTTTGGCAGTTGGCTGTGCTGACCAAAGTCCATTCTTGAGCAAGCGCCGTTGATTACCTGCTCTCGATATTAGCATCCTCGCTATCTGGGGCTTCGTCTTGTTCGGTGTGTGGAGGAGCTTGGGGTTTAAGAAAGATTCCGTCTTGAGCAAGTAGCGCCTCATACACTGGAACGTGGCGCCAATGCCGCGCCAGCGCAAATGCGCTCATGTTTGCGATCATCAACGGTAGCACCAGGCCATACCCGCCGGTCACCTCGAAGATGATGAGAATCGATGTGATCGGCGCCCGTACGATCCCAGCGAAAGCGGCGCCCATACCCACCACGGCAAATGCGCCAATCGAATCGGAAGCGTGATGAAAGACGGTTATGTCAAAAAATCCCACCGTGCCGCCGAGCATGCCGCCGATAAAGA
>JASHVU010000131.1 GCA_030044455.1 Acidobacteriaceae bacterium
CCGGCAGGCAAACTCATGATTGTGCTCGACGATGTTGAAGCCCGGGCCAGGGTGGCGGCGGCCGAGAGCGGCCTAAAGTCGGCCGAGGCCGCTGAGTTTGCGGTGACTCACAACGGAACCCAAGCCCAGACACAGGCATCGGATGCCGAGATCGAACAGGACAGTCTGGCCCGCAACCAGGCGCAACACGATTTGGAGGCGCTCCAGAAGCTGGCAGCGAATGGGGCAGCTTCAGCCAGCGAAGTGACCGCGGCAAAGCAGCGGCTGGCTGCCGCACAGGCAAGCCTCGATGCGGCTTCGCGCAGCGCCCACGACCGGTTTTCTCCCCAGGAGATTGCGCGAGCCGAAGCGTCGGTGAAAGATGCGCGAGCCAGCCTTGACGCCGCCCGCCAGGTAGAGGCGCAAACTCGGTTTTACGCGCCGGTGAGCGGGACGGTCTATGGTTTGGACGCCGCGCCTACCGAGTTTGCCGAGGCCGACAAGTTACTGCTTCAGATGGCCGACCTTACGCACGAGCGAGTTAGAGCCTACTTTGACGAACCAGACCTTTGGCGCCTGGCCGTGGGCCAGCCGGTGGTGATCAATTGGGACGCACGCCCCGGAGTTGAATGGCACGGAACGATTGCGCGCCTGGCCGAGACGGTGGTGGCGTATGGCAACCGAAACGTGGGAGAGGTGATTGTTGAGTTTAACGACCCCAACGCGGGCCTGTTACCGGACACCAACGTGACAGTGAAGGTGACCACTTCAACCCAGCCCGACGTGCTGAGCGTTCCCCGCGAGGCTTTGCACTTTAAACCAAATGGGAGCCCATATGTATACAAAGTGGTCGGAAGCTCGCTGGTGCGCACTCCCGTAACCACAGGAACCTTCAACGTGACCCGGCAGGCGATCCTCTCCGGCCTGAAAGAAGGCGATTGGGTAGCCACTGGCACCTCCAACGGACAACCGTTGCAAGTGGGCGTTCCAATCAAGGTTTTACGGTGATGCAATCTTTCTTGCAAGTCGTCAGGGTTGTGGCAGTGTTGCTTGGCGCGGCCGTGCCGGCTGTGGCCTCCACGCAGGCTGCCCGGCAACCCTTGACCGAGATCAATACAGATCTGCAGGCCGGCGAAGCTGACAAAGCACTCGCCTTGATCGGGTCGCTGCCGCAGGGTGGATCGAATATCGCGCAGGCAAAGTTTCTCGAGTGCCGGGTGCGGTACGCGCTGGGGCAATGGAGCGCTGCTGCCAGCGCCTGCGGGCGCGCGGTTGAGCTCGACGGCCAGAACTCCAGCTACCACATGTGGTATGGCCGGGCCCTGGGCGAGCGGGCCAGCGACGCATCGTTCCTGAGCGCGTTCTCGCTGGGCAAGCAGGTACACCAGCAGTTTGAGACCGCGGTCGAGCTCGATCCGCGCAATGCCGAAGCACTCTCTGACCTCGGCTCCTTTGATGTCGAAGCACCCGGAATTGTGGGCGGCGGCGTGGACAAAGCCGGGCAGGTTGCCTCGCAACTGGAAAAACTGGACGAGGCGCGCGCGCACCAGTTGCGGGCCGAGATTGCATCCAACCGCAAGGATTACGCGACCGCTGAGAGAGAGTTGAAAACTGCGGTTGCTGCCAGTGCACATCCTGCCCTGCAATTGACCGTGCTGGCAAACTTTTACCGGCACCGCAAGGAATGGGACCAGATGGAAGCGGCCGTTCGAAGCGCGCAGAGCGCTGCTGCCAGGGACCGCTTCGCGAGCGTTGCTCTTTACGACGGGGCGGGCGTGCTGTATGAGGCCAGGCGCAATCCCGCACTGGCGGTGAAAATGTTGCAGGACTATCTGGCCGGCAGTTCCAAGAGCGACGAGGCGCCCGCATTTGTGGCCTATGGCCGTCTGGCAGATTTGCAGCGGCAGCTTGGCAACAGCGCCGAGGCGCAACGCGACGAAGCCGCCGCCCGGGCGCTGGCCCACGAATTCCGGCCGAAGGATGCAAGGCACTGATGACCGCGGCGCGCACCTTTGCGGCTCGAAAGTTTCACGCGCGGCCGGCGCGGGGTGCAGTACTCGTTGCGCTGGCAGCGGCTGCGGCAACGGCGCAGGCGCAAGTATCGCTGCGCACTGTGGTCGAGTTGGCGCAAAGCTACAGCCCAAATGTAAAGCTGGCGCAGGCCGACGTACAGAAAGCAGAATCGGAGCTGTTGCAAAGCCGTGACGCCTTCGTTCCCTCACTCACGTTCGGCTCGGGACTCCCGGCCTTCCCTGAAGTTGGGTTTACGGGCAGCCTGCCCACCATCTGGGACGCGAATATCCAATCCATGGTCTTTAGCCTTCCCCAGATTCGCTACATCCAGGCCGCCAAGATGGGAGTGAAGGCCGCCAGACTGGGCCTCAAGGATGCAAAAGAACAGGTGGCGCTCGACGCATCCACGGCATACATCGAGTTCGACACCGTCAACCAGGAGCTTGTGGCCGCGCACCAACAGGAGAGCGACGCTGCCCGCATGATCGACATCGAACAGCAGCGAGTAGACGGCGGTGTCGATCCAAAGAGCGACCTGCTGCAGGCGCAACTCGATGCAGCAGTAGTCAAGCTGCACCGCCTGCACCTTGAAACGCGCGCAGCCTCACTGAATAAGCAGCTTTCTGCCCTCACCGGCTTGCCGGTGGGGTCGATCATTCCCAGCCATGCGAGCATTCCTGAAATTCCCACCGTAACAGCGGATGAACCTGCGAAAAGA
>JASHVU010000132.1 GCA_030044455.1 Acidobacteriaceae bacterium
TCGCCGCCTCCGGCGCGCGTTGCCGCTACGAGCTCGCGCTGCTTCTTGCGATGGAACTCCTTCTCCAGTGCGTCGATGGTGGTTGACGGCTGTCGCGTGGGAATGCCGATCTCGCGCGGCGCGCCGTCACCGGCAAAGGGCTGCGCCGCGCTGGCCACCGGCGGAGCCTTGGGGACAACGCGGTTCGGCCGCGGAGCAGCATCCACGGGCTGGCCATCCGGTCCCAGAATCTGCATCCTGAACAGGTAACGGACCGTGTCCTCCTGGAACTTCATCATCATGGCCTCGAACATGTCGTAGGATTCTTTCTTATAGGCCACGAGCGGGTCTTGCTGCGCATAGCCGCGCAGTCCAATACCCTCCTTCAAGTGGTCCATCGAGAGCAGATGGTCTTTCCATAGTCCGTCAATGACGCTCAGCATCACCACGCGCTCGTGATAGCGCATCGTCGCCGCACCCAGGATTTTTTCCTTCGCCTCGTACGCCTGGGTCATCCTGGCGAAGATCTCCTCGCCCAGTTCGTGCCGGCTCAACTCTTCGAATTTCAAGCCGAACTCCGAAAGTTTCAGGCCGAAATGGTCGACGATTTTCTGCTCCAGGCCCTTCACATCCCACTGTTCGGCGCGAAGCTTCTCATTGGCAAACTCATCGAGCAGGCCGCTCAGGATTCCGCCAACGTAGTCTTCAAGGATGAGCTCACGCTGGTCGACGCCCTCAAGCAGCTGGTGGCGCAGGCCATAAACCGCCTCGCGCTGCTTGTTCATTACGTCGTCGTACTCAAGCAAGTGTTTGCGTGACTCGAAGTTCTGCGCTTCAACGGCCTTCTGGGCACCTTCGATGCGATTCGAGAGCATCTTCGATTCGATGGGCACGCCCTCTTCCATGCCGAGTTTTTCAAGCAGGGTGCTGATCCACTGCTTGGCGAAGATGCGCATCAGGTCGTCTTCAAGCGAAAGAAAGAAGCGCGACTCCCCGGGATCGCCCTGGCGTCCGGCGCGACCGCGAAGCTGGTTGTCGATCCGGCGTGACTCATGGCGCTCGGTGCCGAGAATGAACAAGCCGCCTGCGCCGATCACCTCTTCGTGTTCGCTATCCGCGCTTTCGGCGTGGCCCTTGAGCGTTGCCTGCCAGTCCTCTTCTGAAACTTCGAATTCCTGCCCCTGGTAGTAGAAGCGCAGGAATCCGGCCGGCGCCATGGGGTTGATGGCGCCTTCGGCCACGCTGACCGCGCGGGCCTTTGATGCGCCGGTTGCGTCTTTTGTCTTCACCAGTTCCTGGCGGGCCATAAATTCGGAATTGCCGCCCAGCAGAATGTCGGTTCCGCGGCCAGCCATGTTGGTGGCGATGGTAACCATTCCGGGCCGGCCGGCCTGGGCGACGTATTCGGCTTCCCGTTCGTGCTGCTTGGCGTTCAGCACCACATGCTTCACGCCTTTACGCTGCAGGATCCCTGAAAGCCGCTCCGACTTTTCGATCGATGTGGTGCCCACCAGCACCGGCTGGCCCTTCTCATGCAACTCTTTGATGTTGTCGGCTACAGCCGTGTATTTTTCCTTCTCGGTGCGGAAGACCACGTCGGCGTTTTCGATGCGCAGCAGGGGCTTGTTGGTCGGGATAACGACGATCTCGAGGTTATAGATCTTTTCAAATTCGGCGGCTTCGGTTTCAGCCGTGCCGGTCATGCCGCTGAGTTTTTGATAGAGACGGAAGTAGTTCTGGAACGTAATGGTTGCCAGCGTCTGATCTTCCTTGCGGATGCTGACGCCTTCCTTGGCCTCGATGGATTGGTGCAGGCCGTCAGACCAGCGCCGGCCCGGCATCAGGCGTCCGGTGAAGGTGTCGACGATGATCACCTCACCGTCTTTCACAACATAGTCGACGTCGCGCTTGTACAGTGCGTGCGCCTTGATTCCCGTTTCCACATAGTGCTTAAGGTCCCAGTTTTCTGCGTCGGCGATGTTTTCGATGCCGAGCAGTTTTTCGATCTTCGGCCAGCCGTCGTCGGTCACGCCGATGGTGCGCTGTTTTTCGTCAACAAAGTAGTCGCCGGTCAAATGCTTCTGCCCCTCGGAGAGACGTATGCCTAGCTCCGCCTGGCGCTTAGTGTCAGTCCACTCCACCTCTTCGCCCATCTCGAGCTGGGGAATGATCTTGCGCACGCGCGCGTACTTGTCGGTAGTCTGGTCCGTAGGACCGGAAATGATGAGCGGGGTCCTGGCTTCGTCAATCAGGATCGAGTCGACTTCGTCGACGATGCAGTAGTAGTGGCCGCGCTGCACGCAATCCTTGAGTTCGAACTTCATGTTGTCGCGCAGGTAGTCGAAGCCAAACTCGTTGTTGGTGCCGTACGTGATGTCGGCTCCATATGCCTCTCGACGTTGGTCGTCGCTCAGATCGTGGACGATGACGCCTACGGTGAGGCCGAGGAACTCGTAGATCTTGCCCATCCACTCGGCGTCGCGCTTGGCCAGGTAGTCGTTCACCGTGACCACGTGAACGCCGCGGCCGGCGAGCGCGTTCAGATAGCAGGGGAGCGTGGCGACCAGCGTTTTTCCCTCGCCGGTTTTCATTTCGCTGATCTTGCCCTGGTGCAAAACCATGCCCCCGATCAACTGCACATCGAAGTGTCGCATCCTGACGGTGCGCCAGCCGGCTTCGCGAACCACCGCGAATGCCTCAGGCAGAATCTCGTCGAGCGCGGCCTTCTCCGCGGCCTTGAGCGCATCCTTGTCCTCTTCCTTGTCGGTCAATCCCTTGATGCGATCGGCGATGCGGGCCTTGAACTCGGTTGTCTTGTCACGCAACTGCCAGTCCGAGAGCAGCTTAATCGTCGGCTCCAGCGCATTGATTGAAGCGACAATCGGCATGAGCCGCTTCACAATCCGCTCATTCGAGGTGCCGAAAACCTTAGCTAAAATCTTGTCGAAATCCACAACTTTCTCCATGATCAGTGTAAATCGGTCATTCCTTTCGATGGAGCGGGCGACTAAATGCAGCATGGACCTGATGCACTCGGCATCACTCCCACGATTGCGTGCGCCTGCTGAAGGCCGGGCGATCTACGAAAGGAATAAAGGAGGCGGGCGCGGGAACCGTCCTGCCAGATCTGGCGCGGGAAGCGCGCGTCTCAGACTAGGAACCGAACCCGCGAACAACCGGCTGAGCGGAGAAACCAGGCCAACGAAGTAGACTGGCAGAAGATTGAGAACCGTGCCGGAAATGCCAGAGTGCGAGGATGAGGCAGAACGATGCGCCGTCGCCGATGCTGCAGACTCAGTCAGATGGCCGTCGCACAAGAATGCAATGAAGGGGTTCGCGCAACCTCGCGCATTTTCGACGCCGGACTGCGCGCGCGCAAGCGACCCGAGTGTGATGGCGGCAACCGTCACCCAGATCCACGCGCCTTTCGATCGATTCCCCGTCATTGCTTCAGCCTCATCTCACATTGTGCCACAGGAGGGTTCTGAGCGGTCATAGCCGCTTCGAGTGATTCTGAGCAAACCTGCGGAAGCGGTCAGGCAGCGGCTTCGCGTTTGCGAGGACGGCCGCCGGATTGGCCGTTGCGCTTTGCAGCAGCTACTTTTGCCTGGCTCTTTGATTTACCGCCGACCGCGCCTAGCCGACTTGCAATCCATTCTCGTGAGCCGAGAAAGCCCTCAAGGAGCGCCGGCAGGTACAGGTCCGCATCCAATTTCGGAAAGTGGATTCCCAAACCCGAAGGCGAAATCTCAATTTCGTTCAACTGCGCAGGGGATGCGTCTTCAAGCCCTTGTGCATCGCGCGGAGAGAAGGCGAGGTCGAGGCCGGTCGAGAGATGGAT
>JASHVU010000133.1 GCA_030044455.1 Acidobacteriaceae bacterium
GCCAGGCGGTAAAACGCCCACAGCCCGGTGAATGGTGCTTTGGGCCGCCGTGTGCCTTCGATCGAAGGTCTGGCAATTGTGCCGCTACAGCAATTCGTGGGTTGCTGCAGCCCGAAGCACTTGCCGCCCAATCGCCGCAACACCCAAGGAAGCTCTGATTAAGTTGCGGGACCGGTCCTCGGGAGCTAAAGCTCCAATCATTCTGCTTAACTTTTCGGCACGGCTGAAGCCGTGCCCTTTCAAAACGGCAACTTGATCAGAGCTTCCCTAAGAGTCGGCAAGCTATTTCAATCCTCAACAGGATACTTACCCAAGAATTGCTCTGGTATCGGCGGAAGCGCGCTCTACGGAAAAAGGCTGAGTGGACAATCAAAGCTGAACGGCGGCATGAGCGGAAAACCGATCAGATGCGTCTAAGAGACGTCAATAGGGAAAAACATTCCAACTCTTGTATCTAGATCAAAACCAGCGGTCTTCCGGTTTTTGAGCACCAAGAGACTGGGCGCGTATAGTTGCGTAAAAGCGTATAACGCTGGAGCAGGCTAGCATGGAATCAACTCCCGCTCATGAGGTCGAGGTGAGTAGCGAGGCTGGTTCGCCTTTAGGACCGAACGAAAGCCTGTCTGTGGATTCCGCTGCCCTGCTCAGGTCACTCCGACTGCCGCGCGGAGTCATCGTTGGATTCGCCGCTGTTTTAGTGGTTGCAGCCTTGTCAGGAGTCTTGCTTTTGCGCAAGAGAGACGGATCTCAAGGCAGCGGCGTTGTCAAACAATCTCGCGGCGGGGCCGTCGATCCGCAAACGCTCCGCCTCAAGGGCATGACAGCCGCCGTTGAAACTCGAGCCATCCAGGCACCACTTATTGCCGGCCAACAGGTGGGCACACTCACCATCACCAAGCTCATCCCCAGCGGCACGCGCGTCAGGCAGGGAGACCTTCTGGTCGAATTCGACCGCCAGGCGCAATTGCGCAATTCCATCGATCAGCAAGCCCAGGCCGACGACCTGAATCAGCAGGTGATTGAAGCGCAGGCCAAGGAAGACGCCAACCGCGTCAAGGATGAAACTGAGATTCTTGATGCCCAGGACAATCTCGCCAAGGCCAAACTGGAAATGGAAAAGGTGGAACTGCTCTCTCGCATCGACGCCGAAAAGGCCCAGGAAGACCTGGACGAAGCCAACGCCACGCTGGCGCAGTTGAGGCAGACCTTCGACCTCAAGCGCAAGGCCGCGCAGGCTTCCATCCGCATTCTTGAGATTCAGCGCGACCGCGCGCGAGAAACCATGCTTCACGCGCAGGCCAACTCCGCCCTGATGGAAATTCACTCTCCCATCGACGGCATCGTCGTTTTCAACACCATTTGGAAACAGGGAAACATGGGCGAGGTGCAGGAAGGAGATCAGGTGCGCCCCGGTGTTCCATTCATGCAGGTAGTCGATCCCGCCATCATGGAGGTCCGCGTTCCCGTCAATCAAGAAGACCTGCTTGCTTTGAAGATCGGCGAGAAGGCGCAGGTGCGTCTGGAAGCGTATGCCGACATGGTATTTCCGGGTCAATTGGAGTCCATCGATCCCATGGGCACACCCGGCGATTTCTCTAACAAGCTGCGCAACTTCTCCGCCACTTTTTCGATTGAAGGCCACGACCCAAGGTTAATGCCCGACCTTTCCGCCGTGGTCGATGTCGATCCGGCAGGCGCCGGGAGCGGGTTCAAATGAAACAGAGGATCCTCGACCTGTGGGTCAAGCGCAGGACGCTCGTGGTAATCGTCGCCCTTGCTGCGACCAGTGCAGCCGTATATGCAGTTGCCCATTTTTCATCGAGGTCTCCTGCCGTTCCCACGTTTCAGGTCAAGCGCGGCGAGTTTCTCGATGTGTTCGAGATTCGCGGCCAGTTGAAGGCCATGAAATCCGTTACCATCACCGCGCCCGCCAACGCCGGCGATCTGCAGATTCTCAAGATCGCCACGGATGGAACGCAGGTGAAGAAAGGCGACGTAATCGTCGAGTTCGATCCTTCAAAAACGCAGCAGGATCTCGCGCAGGATCAGTCCGTGCTCAAGTCTTCGCAGGCTGATATCGAGCAAGCACGAGCTGAGGGCCGTCTCAATGAAGAAGTCGACACGACCGCAGTGATGAAAGCCAAATACGATGTCGAGGTGGCCAGACTCGACGCCAGCAAGAGCGAGGTCGTCTCCAGAATCGATGGCGCGGAAGCCGATCTGAAACTTGCCGACGCGGAGCAGGCGCTGCGTCAGGCCGAGGAGCAGTTGAAGTCCGATACCACAGTCGATGGGGCGACGATTCAAGACAAGAAGAATGCCAGCCGCAAAGCAGAATTCGATGCCCAGCGCGCCGAAACGGCACTCTCTGCCATGACGTTAAAGGCGCCGTCGGATGGAACGATCAGTCTTCTCTCCATCTGGCACGACGGCGGGGAAGCTCCTTTCAAAGCCGGCGAGCGCGCCTGGCCAGGCACTCCAATCGCCGAGCTCCCCGATCCCGCCTCCATGCGCATCGCAGCCCGCGTGGACGAGACGGAGCGCGGCCGGCTCGCCCTTTCGCAGCCGGTCACGCTGCAACTTGACGCCATTCCCGATCGCCAGTTCACCGGAAAAATTGAGCACATAGGCACCATCGCCACCTCTGACTTTTCGGCCGGCTGGCCCATCCCTCGTAACTTCGATCTTGAAATCTCCATCGACCAGGCGGACCCGCGCCTCAAGCCTGGCATGACCGTGCAAATCACGGTCATCGTCAACCGCGTTCCGAATGCCATCACCATTCCGGCGCAGGCGTCTTTTCTCAAATCCGGACAAACAGTGGCCTATGTCTGGGAAGGCTCTGCCTTCCAGGAGCGCGCCATTCAAGTCGAACGAAGAAGCCGCGACCGCATCCTGATTTCCAGCGGTTTGAAGCCGGGCGACCTAGTGGCCCTCAAAGAACCTTCGGGGAAGAACTGAGATGGCGCAGACCAGACAGCGTCGCATTTCTGCCTGGGCAATTGTTGGCATCTTGCTGGCCGCGGGCATTGGTGTCGTTGTGGCCTCCAGCCACGCCCCATTGGCCTCCGGTGCCGACGACATCCCTCTCGCCCAGGTCAAGCGCGGGGAGATCGATATTCAGGTTCGGGCGACGGGCGAGCTTCGCGCCAGCCACTCCATCATGCTTTCGGCTCCTTCCATCGGCGGAGACGCGCTCCAACTTACCCATATTGTGCGCACCGGCCAGACCGTTAAAAAGGGCGATGTCGTCTTCGAATTCGACCCCAGCGAGCAACTTTACAAGTTGGAGCAGAACCGTTCCGAACTTCAGCAGGCCGAGCAGGAAATCACCAAAGCCCAGGCCGATGCCGCCGTCCTCGCCGCCGTAGATCAGGTCACTCTGCTCAAGGACCGATATAGCGTGCGCCGGGCCGAGCTCGACGTGCAGAAAAATGAGCTTCTCAGCAAGATCGATGCCGAAAAGAACGACCTCGCTCTGGTGCAGGCCAAGCGTGTGCTGGCGGAGCAGGAAAAAGACATCGAATCCCACAAGGCCTCAGGTCAGGCTGCTACTTACCTTGCCCAGGAGAAATACAACAAGGCCAAGTTGGGCATGGACCAGGCGCAGCAGAACCTGGACAAAATGCGTGTGACTGCGCCTATGGACGGGTTGGTTTCGATTCAGAAGAACATCTTTGTCATGGGAGGAATCATGTTCACCGGGATGGTTCTTCCCGACTACCATGAGGGCGACCAGGTTCAGCCGGGAGCAGCGATCGCCCAGGTCGTCGACCCTCAGGGTCTTGAACTGACCTCCAAAATCAGTGAGCAGGATCGCAGCAATGTCTCTGTCGGCCAGCCGGTTCAGGTCACTTTCGATGCTTTGCCGGGGCAGGTTTTTCATGGAACCGTCAAGAGCGTTGGCGGAATGACCGTGCGCCAATTCTTCACGGCCAACACCAGCGGCAATTTCGACGTCTCCATTCAACTCGCCAATGAGGACCCCCGCCTTCGCTCCGGCTTCACAGCCCAGATCGTCTTTTTCGGCGGCGCCAAAAAGAATGTGCTCTATCTGCCGCGAGTGGCCATTTTTCTCAAGGATGGCAAGCGCATTGTCTATGTCAAGAAGGGCAACGGGTACGAGCAGCGGGAGGTGAAGATCCAAAGCGAGAACGAAAGCCGGGCGGCCATCGAAGGAGTGGAAGAAGGCGGCATGGTCGCAATGGTCGATCCCACCGCACCGCGCAAGACAGCCGCCCCCGCTGCAACGGCCGGCGGCATCGGAGGGACGCCCTGATGGCTGAAAACGAATCGCAGCTGCGGGAGCGCCTTCTGCTCATCTATCAGCAATGGTCAAGAGACGCGCAATTGGGCCTGCAGAACCTGTTGCTTCATGGCATGCGCTCGCTGCTCACCATGCTGGGCATGATCTTCGGCGTGGCCGCCGTCGTAGCCATGCTGTCGATCGGCGCGGGCGCGCGGCAGAAGGTGATGGCACTCATCGAACAAATGGGAGTCCACAACCTCATCGTGGAAGCCAAACAAACGATGGAATGGCAGGCCCATCAGAAGGTTCGCCTGCTCTCTCCGGGGCTCACCCTTCAGGACTACCGCGTCATCCAGGACGACCTCGAAGGCATCGTTGCATCCACGCCGCGCAAGCAACTCACCCCGTCAAAGACTATCCCCAAGGCGCAGCAGGACATACCCAATGTGATGGGCGTCAATGCCACTTACCAGCAGATCGCCGGCCTCCATGTGTTGAGCGGAAGATTCTTCAATGAGGACGACGACAGCCGCGCCGCGCCAGTGTGCGTCCTGGGCGCAGCCGCCAAATGGAACCTCTTCGGCTCATCCAATCCCCTCGGCCAGTACGTCAAGGTCAACGAGCAATGGTTTCGCGTCATCGGCGTGGTCAGCCCGCAACTGAGCTCGCAGAGCGATAGCTCGGGCACCGCACCGGTTGACGTGAATAACAACATCTATATCCCGCTGCAATCTGCGTTTCTCCGCCTCGAAGACAGTTACAGCGATGTCAGGGACGAGATAGACGGAATCTATCTCAATCTGGCCGACAGTGCGAATATCTCAGAATCTGCGCAAGTTGTCAGGGCCGTTCTTAATTCATCGCACCGCGGCGCGGACGACTTTACTATCGTGGTGCCTGCCGAACTGCTCGCCGAGCAGAAACGCACCGAGCATCTTTTCAATACCGTCATGGTTGCCATTGCTTCCATCTCTCTATTAGTGGGCGGCATCGGCATTATGAATATCATGCTCGCCAGCATATTGGAGCGTACCCGGGAGATCGGCCTGCGCCGTGCGGTGGGAGCTAAGCAATCCGACATCGTGCGACAGTTTGTGGTCGAGGCAACCATGATCTCATTCGCCGGTGGAACCATCGGCGTGGTCTTCGGCTTCTTCATCTCCCGCCTCATCGCCTGGCTCGCCGGATGGTCCACCATCGTCACCTTCAGTTCCATCGCCCTGGCGTTTCTGGTTTCCATCTCCGTCGGGTTGATCTTCGGGATTTATCCCGCCACCAAGGCCGCGCGCCTCGATCCTGTGGAGGCCATTCGCTATGAATAAGACCGGCGCTCCTGTTCTTCAACTGCCCGTTGCATACCACAACGTTTTCAGCCGCCGACAATCTCCGCCCATGTATGGAGTCCCTGGATGAGGTTCAGTCGCTTTGCTTTCGTCTCGCTCTTCGCTCTGTTTGCCTTCCTGCCCGCGCAGTCGCAGTCGCCTGAAAGTTATCGCGGCATGCTCACCGCGCGCGTTCGCGCCGACAAGCTTCCACCCCCGCAGCATCTCAAGGACTATGTGCAGGACGGCAAGCTCACCCTCGGCCTTCGCGATGCGATCCTGCTGACTCTCGAAAACAACAGCAGTGTCCAGATTGATGAAACCCAGATTGAAGCCCAGAAGTTTAATCTGCTCGGCCAGTTTTCGCCTTTCGATCCTTCGCTGCAGAGCAGTCTCAACATCAATCGCTATTCGACCCCCTCTTACAGCCAACTGCAAGGGGTCGGCGTCTCGTCCAACTCAACGCTCAACTCCTTGAGCCAGACCGGGCAGGTTACTTATACACAGACCTTTACTCCGGGCACCAATTTCCAGGCGGTAATCTCGTCGAATAAGTATTCGACGAATAATTCCTACTATTACTTCAATCCGTTTTTTAACTCCACGCTGACCTTCACCGTGACGCAGCCTTTGCTGCGCGGCGGCGGGCGCTTTGCCAACACGGCCTTAATTAAGATCGCGCGCCGCTCGCTCGAGCAGTCGCGCTCCAGCTTTGAAGCCGAAGTGAACGACGCCATCCTGAATGTTGTCAGCCAGTATTGGAATGCCGTTGAGGCCCGCGACGCTCTCGACGTGCAGCAGAAGTCGCTCAAGCTGGCCGAGGCCAGTTATGACCGCGACAAGCGCTCGCTTGAACTCGGGGCATTGCCGCCGCTCGATATCTATCGCTCACAATCGGAAGTAGCCGCGCGCAATGTTGGAGTTATCCAGGCCGCATACGCACTCACGCAGGCCGAAGAGGCCCTCCGAATCACCATTGGCGCTGATCGTGATCCCCAGACGAGCACACTTGAGTTGAATCTGACCGAAAAGCCGCAAACCGAAGGTGAGCTCGAAAACATTGACGCGGAAACGGCTCTAACTCAGGCGCTCAGCCAGCGTCCGGAACTCGATGCCGTCAAGGACGCTCTGGCCAACGATGCAGACAGCATCCGTCTGGCGCACAATCAGCTCGAACCCAATCTCCAATTCCAGGGTTTCTATCAGAGCGCCGGTTTAGGCGGCAATCAATACAACCTCCTGACCGGCGCGTTAGTCGCCCCCGGTGGATTTGGCACGTCGATGAGCCAGCTGTTCGGCTTCGGCTATCCAGGCTATGGCGGAACTCTCACGCTCACACTGCCGGTCAGAAATCGCGGTGGACAGGCAAACCTGGGTAACGCGCTGGTCTCGCGCACCCACGATCTCGATATGGGCGGCCAGATCCGCGAGCAGATTACGCGCGAAGTTCACGATGCAGTCCATCAGCTGGATGAGGCCCGCCAGGCACTGGCCGCCGCGACAGCTTCTTTTGAGCTGGCGCAAAAGACTCTCACTTCCGAGCAGCGCAAGTATGAGCTCGGCGCGGAGACAAACTTTTTTGTCCTTGATGCCCAAACCCGGCTCGCGCAGGCCGAACTCACCCTGCTGCAGACCCAGGTGAATTACCGCATTGCTCTTGCAGCCGTCGGCCACTCCACCGGTGACCTGTTAAGCCCATACCATGTTCAAATCGAAGGGCTCTCCCGCTGAGCGATCCGGCAGGGTCTCCCGAACGGGATGGGTCAACAAGTTAAGGACGGCTGGCCATAGTGACCCGGGTAGCATTCCGTCGTCTGAATGGAAACCTGACCCAATTGAAACAGGATTTGTTATGACCCGCCAGTTCCGCTTCCAGTCACACTCGTCTTCCGCGATGCCCGATGATCGAGATTCTTGAGGTGAAACCATGCTGGATGCCTCCCTTTCGTGTCACGTCCGTGGAACACCGAACCATGCCTCGACGTAATTTGCGTTAGCGCGATTAATAATTGTGCTGCTGGAGCGTCATCCTCATGAAGAATCGAGAAAGTGGTTCCGTGAGCGCCGCCGCCGCAATCAATCCGGTAGAGGTACACAACGACCGCCTGTCACTGCTGTTTGCGGAGCACTATCGGCGCGTGCTGATGTCGGCGTATCGCATCGCCGGGAATATGGCCGATGCGGAAGATGTTGCGCAGGGAGTTTTTCTGCGCCTGGGTTCGGGCGAGGCGGCGGCCATGGCCAATGCGGGAAGTTATTTGTACCGCGCGGCCATCAATGGCGCACTCGACCTGTTGCGGCGCCGTAAGGCTGCGGCCACTGAACCGCTGGAATGCGCCGCTGCCATGGCCTCGACGGAACCAGGCACGTCGCCTGAGACCATGATTTCGAGCCGCGAGTTGGGCCGGCATCTGCGCCAGGCAATCGGCGAACTGGCGCCGCGCGCCGCCGAGATGTTTGCGCTGCGCTATCTGGAAGAGTTTGAGAACCGCGAGATCGCAAAGTTGATGGGCACGTCGTCGGCAGTTGTTGCGGTGACCCTGCACCAGACGCGATCGAAGCTGAAGAAACGACTGACCGAGTTACAACGGGGGAAGCGATGAAACCGGAAGAGAGATCCATCCTTGATAGAGCTACGCAAGCGCTGCGCGCCGATGTGCCAGACTCCGAAGCCATTACTTCGTCTGCCGCGAAGGCCGCACAGCGACTGGGCATTCCAGTAAACCCCGAAGTGTCTTCCGGAGCGATTCGGAACTGCGATGATGTGCGGCAACTGCTGGACTCCTATCGCGCCGGCACTCTCCCTGAAGCTCGGGCGCTCCTGGTGCAGGCGCATCTCGGAGAGTGCGGCCTCTGTTTGCGGCATTTCCGCGAAAACGGGGCAGAAACGGCCGTCGACTGGGCGCGGCCTCGTGTTGCATCCCGAGAGCGCGTTGCGTCCACACCGCGGATGCGACTTCAAGCATGGGGTTGGGCGCTTGCGCTTTGTTGCACGCTGGTAGCCGCCTCGCTTTTTGTCTACAAGGCTTACTGGCAAGTCCCTCCGGGAGTCCGTGCAGAGGTCGAATCGATTGACGGCTCGGCCTACCTCGTTTCAGGACCGGGAGATAGACGGCTCGCTCCGGGCGCAAAACTGCTTGAGGGAGATCGGATGCGAACCGCGGGCGATTCGCATGCCGTTCTGCGCCTCTCAGATGGCTCGCTTGTGGAAGTGAACGAGCGCAGCACGCTGAACGTAAGCGCACGCGGGCAGAACACAACAGTCGCGCTCGATGAGGGCGCACTCATCGTCACGGCCGCCCACCGCACTTCAGGACATTTGTATGTGAGAACTCCGGATTGCCGCCTGGCGGTTACCGGGACGCTCTTCTCCGTCAATTCCGGGATCAAGGGGTCGCGCGTTGCGGTGCTGCAGGGATCGGTCGAGGTGGCGCACGCCGGAATGCATGCGCTGCTGCATCCAGGCGAGCAGATGGCAACCAGCGACAATCTCGCTCCCGAGCCGCTCGATCGGGAGTTCGCGTGGAGTGCCGACCACGAAAAGTACATCGGGCTGATGGCGCAACTGGCCAACGTGCAACATCTCATCGCCCAAATACCGTTTCCGCAGTCGCGTTACACGAGCGACTTGATGCCGCGCATGCCAATCAACACGGTGCTCTATATCAGCATTCCAAATCTGGGCGATTACCTGAGCCAGGCTAACGCTATCTTTCAGGACCAGTTGAGCCAAAGTCCCGAGTTGCAGAAGTGGTGGGCAAGTGGCCAGAAGCATAACAGCCAGGACCTGAATTCGCTGGTCGAGAAGATCCACGACGTGAGCCAGTATCTCGGCGACGAAATTGTCATTGCGGGAATCGGACAAGCAAATCACCCCGGATTCGCCGTTCTCGCCCAGGTCGAGCGAAGCGGGTTGGATGCCGAGCTGCGCCAGCAATTCTCCAATGCAACGGGCGGGCCAATGGGCGGACTTGTCGTCCTGGATCAAGCTTCGCTGGCAGGAGCGGACGCCACCACTGCAGTCCAGGGAGGTTATGCCCTGGTTCGCGAACACGAAGTGCTGTTTTCCAACAGCATCGCGAC
>JASHVU010000134.1 GCA_030044455.1 Acidobacteriaceae bacterium
CCTTTATCGATGCAAATGAGAGCCGGCGGAGCGGAGTCCGATTCGAGCTCCACTGCGAACTCATCGGAACCGCGTTTGGTGAGCCGCCAGGACGAGTCGCGCATGCATTCCTGGAATTGGTCGTGGTGCTCGGGGGAAGCAGCATCCGTGACTTCAGGCGAGGGCGGACAATCCGCCTGAAGATTCGCGAGAGTATAGGCTCCGTGGTGAAAGCCGTCGAGTACCCAGGGGAGCCTGGCCATCAATTGGAGTTCATTGAGAACCGTAATGTCAGAGCGCAGATAGAGCTTGCGGGTCGCTGGATCGAGGACTATTTTGACGCCTTTGTGCAAGGATGCATTGGCAGAAATGGCGCGGTTCAGCATGAATGGAGCGTCGGCAGTGATCTCTGCGCCGCACGCGAGACCCAGGAACCCTTCACGCAGTGAAGCGGCTATGGAAAGACGCGCCCCATTGAGCTTGGTGCACTGCCACGCCCATTCGCCGTCAGGAGTTACTTCCTGGCAGCATTTGGCCAGCGCTCGGAACACGTAGTAAGCAACATCGCTAGGGAAGCTCATAGCGCTTTCACCTCCAGGCTCAAGGTGCGCCGTTTGAGAGGTCGTGGGTCAATGGGAAACCGATCCCGGTGCGCTCTCGCCCACTTGCAGGCAGGCTTGTTGAGCGCGTTATCTTCGCGTGGGTTGAACTTGTGGTACGTGAGAATATCGAAAACCTGGTAGAGGATGTCGACGAGTCGCATCCCGGGAGCAGTCCTGCCAATGCAGATCAGCGGCAGATCCGGACTGACGTTGGGATGCCAGACTCCGGGAGTGAAAAGCCGCAACATCTCAAAGGGGTCAGCCCTGCGCAGATAGTCAGGTGGGAACCAGACACCTAGCACGAATCGATCCGCCTCCACGATTTCCCCTTCGCCACGGCGCACCAGGCTCTTGCAGCGGAACTCCGCCACAAAATGAGGAGGGGTAAACGTGGGTACCTGCAGGCTTAACAGATCGGTCGATTGCGCAAGCTGCATTCCTTCTTCAAACTGGCGCTGCAGGAAACGCTCGAAGACCGGATCATCGATCGGGTAATCTTCGGCGAACCTGTGATTCTCGTTCATGCCGCCTCCTGTATTACGCGGTGCCGGCCGTAGCTGCTGACGATGTCACCAGCGCGAAAGCCGATATTGGAGAGTGTCAGGCAGGAAGAATCGGCGGTATTGGCTGGGTCGAGGTGATCGAGATAGCCGAAATCCGTAGGGGTCATGCGCCGATTGCACACGGGGCATTTCGTGAGCGGCCGATTCATACGCAGCGCGTCGTCGCGACGTCCGCATCCGGGACACACCAGTCCGCGAACGAAACGATGCCCCTCGACCCTGAGGCAGCCCAGCGCCCTCAGCGCATCGCCCAAAGTGGTCGAAGCAACGGGGCAGACCCAACGCTCGATTTGCCAAGTTCTGTGATCAAAGCGACACCATTGGCTGCGGCATTCTGTGGTCACATGCATCGTGTGATGCTCGGCGTTCACGAGCACGTGTCGGCCGCCAAAGTCCCCGGGCAGTGCGGAGCGTGAGAACTTCGCAATCTCAATTGCCGCCAAAGAGGCGGCCAAGGCGCCGAGAGCGGAAGACGCCATCGACGGATAATCGCGCGCCCCTGCGCCGCAAATGTATTCCTGTTCGAGGACCGCATAGTCACCATGCGGACCGGGATCCCAAGAACATTCGAGACAAGGCGAGTCCGGCGACGGAAGATAGGTACTCACACGGGCTAGATTCTGGCTGCCCAGCACACCGAGGTCAATCCACGGCACGTTCAGTCGCCAGGCGATTTCATTCAAATGCTGGCGTGCCCGCTTCGAGTCAAGACAGCCAGCAAACAAGTTCGAGCTTAAGAGCCCCCTTGGAACGTCCTCTATGCAAGCCTGTAAGGAAACGACTCCGAGATCGGGACGAATTCTGTGAAGCTTCTCCGCCTGTACCTCGACCTTAGGTCTCCCAAGATCGATGCGGTCTATATTCTGCCCTTCCAGGTTGTTACCCGATTCTTCGTAGCTATCGGGATCGACCAGGGTGATGCGCGTGATAGTCGTGATCCGTGCCAGATGCGGCAGCAGATGCGAACCGGTGTTGCCTGCGCCAGCCACCACAATGTGCAGCGATTCCATGGCAATCACTCCTCGGGAGTCCACTTGAATCCTGAGTCAAGCGCAGTGCGAGTCTCACAAAAGGCGCAATTCGGGGAATAGCTCCAGCAGGGCGTTTCTTGAGATTCGTCGTACCAGACCCCACAGCCCGGACAGCGAACGGCCGGCGCGCCCGTTCCAATCTGTTGGCGACAGCGGCCGCAAAAAACGGCGCGTTCGGCGCCCGGGAAAGGCTCGACAGCTGCAAGAGTCTCCGTCGAGAAGAAATAGCGGGCGGAACCGCCCACGCGAATTTCGTCCCGATCCGCCAAAACGCGCAACCCGGCGGCAGGCATGCGACCATTCAGGCGAACGGGAAAACTGGGCGAGGCAACAAGCGCCCAGGTCCCCACGCCTGCCGCGTCCACCTGAACGAGTCGTGCGAAGCCCGCGCTGGTCGCACAGGCCGGTTGGTAGTCGTCAATTGCGGCATTCGTCTCCGTCAAGGCTCGCAGCGAACCGAGATCGAACAGCGGAGAAATGAGCCTGGAAGCATTCCACCCGGAGTCGTCGTGTATCCAGAGATGCGCCATGAGAAGAACTCGCCCGTCATTCTTTCGAATATCAAAAAGGCGCCGTCGATGAGGAATCACTTCGAGGCGCCGGGGCAGTTTTTCTCAGCGGGGGAATGAAATGCAGAAGATACAACCATCATGCCGTCATCAGCGAACACTTCCAGTCATATTGCGCTGCCTTATTACCCATCGAGTGATTCGATGTGTCCGGGCTTGACGCCCGCGCTCATTTCATCGCAAACGGACTCGTGAGTTTGACGGTTACTCACTATGGGCAGCCGATAAGTGATTTCACCACGGCACATTGACTCGGGTTAGAAGGCACATTGACTCGAATTGGAAGTTGAAATCAAACGGCTGCATCTCATCTTCCTCGCGAACTGTTTCCGAAATACGGTTGGCCGCAACGAAGAATAAAACGAGAGGATAGATCAATCAGATCAATGTGACGGCGATTCGCGAGCACAGGCCGGCATTTCGACCACGTGCCGTATTTGTGTTCGCGGCTCTTTGGAAAATGTCCCGCGTCCATGGGGATCGGCCGCTGGAGGGATTACCTTCAGTCACAGGATCGCTGCACAAGAGGATCCCACTGCCAAAACCGATGTGCTGCCGGGGGAATTGAATCCCGGTGGCGATCAAACGTTGCGAGGAGACGCCTCACAGATCTCGCCGAGACGGGCGGCTAAATCCTCATCCATGAAAAGGTGCTGAATCAATCCCTTGCGCAGCGCCTCGTAGACGACAGGAGCCTTGTTGGCTCCAATCGCAAGCACGATTACGCCGGGCTTGCCATGCTTCGCGCGACTCGCGCACGCTTCGAGGTGATCCACTCTTACTCCGGTCCAATGCGTCATGATAAGTTCGATCTCGCCTTTCGACTTGCTGTCGAGGTGAGGCCGCGGTATCACCACACCGCATAAGTCGCCGATTACCAGGTCGTTCAGGCGCTCCCTTTGGAAGCCAGCCGCCTGGATCAATCGGTCATCGCCAAAACCGAGAGGCCGCTCCTGAGTCGAAATGCTTGTCAGGATAGCG
>JASHVU010000135.1 GCA_030044455.1 Acidobacteriaceae bacterium
CCAGTAGCAGTTGCCCATGTACCAGAGCACGCCGCAAACGTAGGCCAGCAGAAACGACCGCCGGAGTGGCTTAGGTCCCCCGCTGCATGTATCCGACAGCACCGCCCAGATCAGCGGCGCCAGCCCAAACCACGCAAACACCGCCCGCCAGGGCGGCATCGGCCCGGCCAGCGGAAATGGCAGCTCGAGCAATCCGGCCGAAAGCCCAGAGGCGGCCCACAAACGCCACTGCGACACGACACGTTTCGGCGCGGGATCGTCCTGTTTGCTCGATTGCATACAGCCCTGAGTTTAAAGCATTTGCCAACCCGCCTCCGCTGCCGATTCATTGCCGAGCGCTTCCTCTTCTCATCTCTGGTCATTTCTACGCAATAATTCTGTGGGAGGCCGGCATGGCAGAGAAGAACAGAATCAACGCGCGTCTGCTGGGAGTTGAGTTGTACTTCGACGATCTTCAGAGGGCGAAGCATTTTTACCAGGAAACCCTCGGTCTCGAATTGTTGGACGAGACTGCGGGGCACCATGCCCGATTCAACGCCGGGGAGACTTTTGTCTGCCTGGAATGCAAAGGCGCAGAGTCCTATCCGTCGCGCGATAAGGCCGTGATTTTTCTTGAGGTTCCCAATCTTGCGGATGCCATCCGCTGTATCGGTGAGGAGAGAATTCTCGAAATGGTGCCGCGCGGGGAAGGTCGACGGCAGCCTTGGGCGGTGCTGCACGACCCGGAGGGGCACAACATCGTTCTTCTGGAGGCTTCGCCGTCGACAGCCGGGAAAAATGCAGATTAGCTCGTCGCTCAATTCCGAGTTACAATCGAACCAATGCCAATCGCCCTGTTTGCCATGCGCGTCCTTGAAGTGATGTTCTTCGTTGGCCTGGTTGGGTCGTCGATCGTCATCCTCATTAGCTTTATTGAAGATGGCAAAGAACTTTTCAGCAAAGAAGATTAGCCTTCCACCCCCTCCTGGCTCGCGCGCCCTTGTAAACATTTTATTTTTCATTGACACGCCATTTATTCGGCAATAGACTCAGCGCAGAGCGGCAGTTTAACGCCCTCCGATTTCGACCGCCGGCATTAGAAGCGGCTCTATAGTTTCCGTGCCCCTCGGATTGTAGAATGTGCCATTCGCCGCGGCGAATGGCTCCTGGTAACAGTCAATCAGGGACAGCGCAACTGTGGAACCGCTGTAGCCGGCATTTTTGCGATGGCATCCAACCGAACGACCGTTGCTCCACCGTCCGACCGTGTTCGCCTGATCGTTGCATCCTCAGTGATGCTGACGTTTATCTCATTTTGGCGAGCCGCTGCCATCGTTCTCAACGATCTTGGATCTTCAGCCTTTTACGCCGGCGGCATCGCCGAGCAGGCGGTGGGAGCAGCCGCGCCCTGGTTCATCCTGGGCATCATGCTGTTCAGCTTTGCGGTGCGCGCAGTCTACGTGGAAAGCTGTTCGATGTTCACGCGCGGCGGCGTCTATCGCGTCGTCAAAGAAGCGCTCGGAGGCGGATTCGCAAAACTCAGCGTCTCGGCGCTGATGTTCGACTACATCCTCACCGGCCCCATCTCGGGCGTTTCGGCCGGCCAGTACATCACCGGCCTCATGAACGAGCTGCTCACCGTCGCCAATCAGAGCCACTGGCTGCCGCCGGCTCTCATGGATGCCCAAGGCCACGCCTTCCAGTTCAACATGGACCACACTTCGGCGCTCTTTGCCGCTGTGGTCACCATTTACTACTGGTGGCAAAACATCAAAGGCATCGAGGAGTCAAGCGACAAGGCATTGCGGGTTATGCAGATCACCACCGTCATGGTGGTGATCTTGCTTGTCTGGGGTGTATATTCGGTCTTCATTCGCGGCGTTCATCTTCCGCCCTCACCCATCCCCAGCCATTTGCACTTTAGTGACGATGCGCAGGGCTTCCTCCGGCACCGCGGACTTCCTATCCTGGGTCTGTTTGGCATATTGATGGCCTTTGGCCACTCCATCCTGGCCATGAGCGGTGAGGAAAGCCTGGCGCAGGTAAATCGCGAGATTGAGCACCCCAAGCTCAAAAACCTCAAACGCGCGGCCATCGTCATCGCCATTTACAGTCTCATTTTTACGGGTGGCGCAACCTTGCTGGCCTCGATGCTGATCCCCGACAAGCCACGCGTAGAGGTGTACTCTGATAACCTCATCGCCGGCCTTGCCATGTACATGGTTGGCCCACTCTTCTGGCGTATCGTCTTCCGCATCTTCGTGGTGCTGGTTGGTTTCCTCATCCTTTCCGGCGCCATTAACACCTCCATCATCGGCTCAACCGGCGTGCTGATGCGCGTGGCTGAAGACGGTGTGCTCACCGACTGGTTTCGCAAGCCGCATCGCAAATTCGGCACCAGCTACCGCATCATCAATCTCGTCTTCATCCTGCAGATGTTCACGATCATCGTGAGCCGAGGTAACGTGATCATGCTGGGTGAAGCGTATGCATTCGGCGTCATCTGGTCGTTCACATTTAACTCGCTGGCCATGCTGGTGCTGCGCTCAAAATACCACGGCGAGCGCGGCTGGAAGGTTCCACCAAATATTCACGTCGGCAAGTACGAAGTTCCCGTAGGCCTGTTCTCGGTATTCCTTGTGCTGCTGGCAACGGCCACGGTCAACCTGTTCACCAAGTCCATTGCCACTGAAAGCGGCATCGTGTTTGCCGCCGGATTCTTCATCGTCTTTACCATCTCCGAACGCCGCAATCTTCGCCTGCACGAGCTGACGGCCCGGCAGATGAAGGACCACTTCCAGCTCGAGCACCAGGACACGGTAAGCCGCGAATCGGCGGCCCTGCGCCCCGGCGGGATTATGGTTACCATGCGCGATCCCAGCAATCCGGTAGCGCTCAAATGGACGCTGGCGCGCACCGACACCGACGACCGCGACGTGGTTGTGATCAGCGTGCGGATGATGGGCGTCGGCGGGCCTGAGTACCTGAGCGCCGAACAGCAGAGCTTCAGCGAACACGAACAGATGATCTTTACCAAGGCCGTTTCAGTAGCTGAGAGTTTCGGCAAAAAAGTTTCGCTCCTGGTGGTTCCGGCGGGCGATGTTTTTGCCGCGCTGGCTCAGGGAGCAAACTCGCTCGAGGTCGATTCGGTGGTTTCCGGCGTCTCGAGCTCCATATCGGCCGAAGATCAGGCCTTCCACATGGGCCAGGCCTGGGAGGCCCTGCCCGAACCCAAGCGGCAGTTCAACTTTTATGTCATCGGGCCCAACGGCGAAACCAAGGTCTTCTTTATCGGGCCGCACGCGCCTTCGCTCAGCCCTGAAGACGTGCAGCTTGTTCACCGCCTGTGGCTGAATATGCGACGCGATCCGTCGGCTGCAGATTTGCACCACAGCGACATCATTACTTTTGCCTTGACTCGCCTGGCCGGTCAATACGCGCGGGAAAAAGCCGAAATTCTCCGCGATTTGAAGAACTGCCGCGGCGCTGGAGATGCGCCCTCGGGGCCGCGACTCGGCACACAAAGCGCGCCTTCCACTTACTCGTCGGTCGATCAGCCTTCGCGGGCGATACGGCAGACGAGAGATCAATAAGACAGGAAACAAGGGAGCAAGGGAGCAAGGGAGCGAAATCTAACGACGGAATTTTCGCCGCAGCCCTTCGGCGCACTGTTCTGGCGACCATTCCTCAGCAGATTCCGACAATCCCAGCATTTCCAATGCGGCCTCGACGATGATATCGGGTGCATCCGGATCTTCGAGTGCCGACAAAAGCGCCGGCAATGCGCGCTGATCTCTCAAACGCGCCAGTCCTACGATTGCTTCCTGGCGTGCGTCTTCGAAGGAATCATCGAGCCTGGCCAGCAGCGCTTCTCGAATCGCAGGCGAATCTGCCTTGCTCAGCGCCCCAATGCCGAAGGTCGCCCAGTCGCGAACGTCTTCGTCTTCGTCGTGTGTAAGGTGGATCAACGCATCGACAGCCATCGGATCATTGGCAAAGTTGTCTAAGGCGCAGGCCAGCGCAAAGCGAACGTTTGAGTCTGGGTGAACCTGGAACGGCGAGAGAATCCGCACGGCTCGCGGGTTGCCGATGTGCCCTAACGCTTGAATCTCTGAACTGAGCGGTTGAGGATCTGTTTCAGTCTTGATTAGCGAAGCGATGACGATGAACGAATCGTCAGGAAACGCTTGTTCCGGGCGGCCGGCGGTTTTGCCGAGCTGCGCGATAACGTCCGCGGCGCGAGCGCGCTTTATCGGATCGGCTGAGCGGCACCATTCCACCGCCTTGTCGAAGACTTCTTGGGTTCCAATGTGCCGCAGTTCGTGGACCGCTGCCCATGGAGCATCATCGTCGTAATCTCCGACCAGGGTTTTGGCAAAAAGCTCATCGAGTGCAGTTGCATTGATATGCGCACGCGATGTCTCGTCCACCATCTTGCTCCCTCACTACTTTGTTCCCTCGCTCCCTCGCTACCTACGCTTCAAACACATCTCCCGGCTTCCAGCTCACCACTTTTACACTCGGCTCAACTAAGGCAGCCACTTGCTGAGGCGTACCCGTCAGCGGCGGAAACGTGCCCCAGTGGATGGGCAAGATAACTTCAGGCTTCAACAGGCGGCTGGCGAAGGCCGCTTCCTTGGGATCCATGGTGTAGAAGCCGCCGATGGGCAGCATTGCGACCTTGGGCTGGTAAATCTCGTGGATGAGCTTCATATCGCCGAAGGCGCAAGTGTCGCCGGCGTGGTATAGCACCGGACCGTCCTCGATCGAGATGACGAATCCTGCTGCTACGCCGACATAGTGCACGCCTTTCTCGTCCTGCGCTCCGGAAGAGTGCTTGGCGTCCACCATCGTCGCCGCCGCGTCGTTGATGGTGACCGTCCCGCCCAGGTTCATGCCGGCTGTCTCTTGCACACCCTTACCGGCGATGTAGTCGGCGAGTTCATAGATTGCCACAACCTTCGATCCATGCTTTTTGGCCGTTGACGCAGCGTCGCTAATGTGGTCGCCGTGGCCGTGAGTCAGCAGAATGGCTTCGAGTCTCGAGGGCAGTTCAAACTCCTTCGGATATTTAGGGTTGTTCTGGATGAATGGGTCGATCAGGATGTTGGTACCTTTCGGTGTCTGGATGAGTACGGTAGCGTGGCCAAGCCAGGTAATGCGGGTTCTTGAGGATGAGCTCATGATTTTCCCCTTGATTTGGGAAAGGTTAAGT
Source organism: Acidobacteriaceae bacterium (assembly GCA_030044455.1). Taxonomy (GTDB): domain Bacteria; phylum Acidobacteriota; class Terriglobia; order Terriglobales; family Acidobacteriaceae; genus Telmatobacter. Next base: position 5,195 of record JASHVU010000135.1, read on the forward strand.
TCATTTCGAACGCGAAGGAGAGTCCAGTACAGCCTGCCTCTTGAGAAGTAACGCTTGACGCCGTTCCAAAGCAAGCGTAGGCTACGTCAAAAGGCGAACATATGGCGAAAACTAATTCGCTCTTCCCAATCCTTCAACCCTCCCCTGCCGGCCCACTGGCGCGCTCCGCAGCCCAAGCCCCGCTCCTTGCCGCCGGCCACCTCACGGAGTACCGCCCGCTCCCGTCGAAGTCCATCCTCGGCAAAACAGTTTCACGTCGCGGGTTACCCTTCACCCACACCATCAACCCCTACCGCGG
>JASHVU010000136.1 GCA_030044455.1 Acidobacteriaceae bacterium
AGCAAACCTCGAAGAAGCAGGAAGGATAGGGCCGTCAGAACAATCAATGAAGGCAGAAAGTAAGCGGCTGCGAGGAGATAGATCGAAAGGTGTACCAATTCTCCCAGGTTGAGCCCGAAGAAGCCGAGAAACATCGCAATTTCAAGTCCAAGCAGCCAGCGGGCGCGCCTCAAATGCAGGATCAGCCGGACAAACTCAACCAGAGCGACATTGCTAATTGCGAGCCATAGCGTATCGAAAAGGAAGGCCAAAACCGTGACGCCATGGAGGCGGTACCACACGATGTCTGCCTGTTGAAAGCTGGCGGCAAGCAGAGACACAGCGATGGCCGCATACTCGGTCTGGTTGCTCATGGCAAGATAGAGCGCCAACGCGACCATTCCCACCAGGAAAGCCAGGCCGGCAAGCATCAGCGGGAGCACGGTCTGATGGGCTGCTGCGTAGCTGGCGTCGCGCTCGGCCGAGTCCCGGGAGGCCAGCATCACGCTGTCGGCATGGAGCGGAACGCTTGGTCCAACCCCGTCCGGCCCGGTTTTGTTCGGAGCAAAGCGAATAGCAATCACCAGCCCGCCATCGGGATCGATGGTTCCGTCGGGAATGTTGTAAAAAGTGAGGTATCCCTGAACGTGGCGGGATTTCATGCTCCCGATCACGCCGATGCGAGCGCTGTTGGCAAAAATCTCGCAGCTCCCCTCGACGTCTTGCACCTCGACTACAAGATTGCGCAATCCGGGATTCACGTGGACGTGGATGCGATACCACGCAAAACGAATATCGCTTAGTTCATAAGAGCTGAGCGGCGTTCCTGCGGATAATGTCTTCCAGCGTGCATCGTCGTATTTAGGAGAAGCGTAATCCGCGTTGTCGCCGGCGGAGAAAAGCCAATCGGGTCCGAGCAAGACCCGTGAGCCCAGATTCGATGCATCCAACTCGCGCGGGTTGGCGGTCAACGTGCCCGCTGGCGCCCATGACGGAAAGGCACATGCAATAATCACGGCAAAAAAGAACGGACGGACTGTCTTTCGTGGCATTTCAAGCGACCCCCTGCTGGATTAAGTCGCGAAGGTGACAAGTCACCTGTAGACCGTCAGATCTGTGCATGCAATACCTCGACGGGAGCGAATTGGAGGGTTAACACCGTGATGTCGTCCTCCTGGCCGAACAGCTCCGCTGTTTTAGCGATTTGGTCTGCGGTTTTGGCTGAAATAAAGGCCGTGCGCTCGAAGCCGAAGAGCTCTCCGGCTGGGTTGCGGGCTTCGACGATTCCGTCGGTTATGAGCGTGAGCTGAGATGCTGTGCTGAGCGCAAATTGCGACTCTCGACAGCTCGCATCGGCTGAGAGGCCAAGTGGGAGGCCATTTTCGAGCGTGAGTTCTTTACCGTCGATGTACGGCGCCAAGTGCCCGGCATTGGCTGCCGTCAACGTGCCGTCAGTGTCAAGGCGCAGAACCAGGCAGGTGGTAAATCCGCCTCCCGAGCGTGCCAGCATGCGCTGATTCATGGCCGCCAGAATCTCGCCGGGGCGTTGCGTGTAGTGAGCCAGCGTGCGAAATGTGCCCACCAGTAGCGATACTGTCATCGCCGCCGGCATGCCCTTACCACTTACGTCGCCTACGACGATCAGCGCGCCGCCATTCTGTGTGGCGATGATCTGAAAGAAGTCGCCGCCCACCTGGCTCGCAGGCTTGTAGACGGCCTGAACCTGGAACCCGGGAATCGTTGGCACTTCGTCCGGAATCAGAACCTTTTGCACGGTCCGTGCCGCTTCCAGTTCCAACTCGAGTCTCTCTTCGTCGCGCCTGCTGCGCGCAAAGCGGCGAATAAGCACAATGAGCACCACTACGTTGGTCAGATCGCCCAGCAACGATGGCACCCAATATGGAAACGGCCAGTGGATTCCATTCTGGAAGGACCGGAACACCTGCGCCCAGGCCTGCTGCGCGAAGGGCGAAGTGGCTGCGAGAAGACTAACAACCGCTTCAGGCAAAAGGTACGCTTCGGTTAAAAGCAGAATCGGAGCATCCCGGCTTCCGGCTCGCCATCCGTTGTAGCAGATGAATGCCAGGCACACGTGCAATCCAGCCCATGCCCAGAAGTAGTCGAGCAGCCAACCGCTTTGAGGCTGGAAGGCATCGAGTATGAGAAAGAGCCCGAACGCAGTCGCGAAGAGGACGCCTCCTGAGAAAAGCCAGCTCCGCTTTTGCTCGCACAGAGTCCTGAAGAACTCGACGGCAAAGTAATATCCAGTCGCTACCAGGAAATCTTCGAGAATCCGGGTGCTAAAGTAGGGCACCGGATGGAACGTGGAGTAAAGGGCCGAAGCGTTCCACATTGACCAGTTCAGAAGGTAGAGGCCGAACCATAGGTACTCGCTTTCCTTGCGGCGCAGCGCGAAGAGGCCGAGGATTGCCAGCGCCCCGACGAAGTTGGCAAACAACTCAATCATCGACCTTGAGTTTGCCCAGTACAACTCGCGGCCCTCGAGCCGGCGCCACTGTGCGATGGCGTTAACATCGCCAATGCGCGGTGCGGGATGAAGGCCGCCAGGAACGGACCCTGCAAGATACGGTGGTGCCCATACTCGGAGAGCGAGAAGCAGTCGCGAGGAATTGGCGGCATCGTCAGAG
>JASHVU010000137.1 GCA_030044455.1 Acidobacteriaceae bacterium
TAGACAGGGGTCAGAGATCTGAGATCAATCGCCTTCCCGGGCTGGTGGTAGTTTGATGGCGAACATTGAGCAAAATCAGTTTGATACCGCGTTGCTGAGCCGGCTGTCGTGTCCCGCCTGTCACTGCCAACTGCGGCTCGGCCACGAAGACCTTGGCTGCACGAGATGCGGACGCGCTTACCCAATCATCGATGGCATTCCCGTGTTGATCGCCGAGCGGGCAACGCGCACGCCATCTGGCAACCAAAAAAACTGAAAACTTCTTCGCGAATCGCGAATGTACCGATGAAACCAGGGTTCCGGACTGCTTCCGATCGTGCAGCCGAATCTGTGGGAATCGGACGGCGAAGCACGGGAATCCAATCCACTGGAGAACGTCGATGAGGGCGATGCGGAAAGAAGAACTTCCTTTTGCAGGCAGTTCCTATCAATTTGCCGGAGTTGATCAAGGGAATGTTGGGGTATCGTTTTTTCTCGTGGAAGCCAAGCCGGGGCGTGGCGCGCCTTTGCATCGGCACACCTACGACGAAGTCCTCCTGGTGCAAGAGGGGCATGGGCGCGTGGTGGTTGGCGAGGAGACGCGGGAGACGGGCGCCGGAGATATTGTGGTAGTAAAGGCCGGCACGCCGCATGGGTTCGTCAATATCGGCGCCAGCGTGCTGAAACAGGTGGACATTCACGTCAGTCCGGTGTTCAGGCAAGAGAACCTTCCGCCGACAGAGGTGTCGCTGCGTGCCGGGCTGCCGGTGCCACAATAAAACAGTTCGAACCTATCGGCGGCGATAGAACGGCAGCACAATCAGTCCGGCGATGATGGTGGCCGCGATCATCGCGAATGCGATCAGCGAGTAGATCAGGACGAGACTCGGACCCCGCGATGGGGAACCCTCATTGGGCTCCTGCTTCGACTCCGGTTTTTGCTCCTGATCACTCATCGCTCAGGTCACTCATACTCCACATCACTCATATTTCAGAGCGTCCACTGGATCCATTTGTGCAGCGCGTGTGGCGGGCACGGTGCCGAAGACGACTCCCACGAGCGTGGCCGCAGTGAGCGCGATTAACACCGACAGCCACGAAAACGGCAGCTTGTAGTCGGTGAAAAATCGGATGGAGAGCGGCACGGCAAGCCCCACAATCGTGCCGACGACTCCTCCGGTGAGCGAGATAATGACGGCTTCGGCGAGGAATTGCAGCTTGATCTCGCGATAGGTTGCGCCCATCGCTTTGCGGATGCCGATTTCGCGAATGCGGGCGCGGACGTTGGCCAGCATGATGTTCATAATGCCAACGCCGCCAACGGCAAGAGTGACAGCCGCCACCAGCACCAGCACGGCAGTGAGTGCGTCGGCAATTTCGCCGGCGATGGTGAGCATCTGTTGGAGCGTTTGCGTGTTGTAAACGGAGTTGGGCCGGTGACGCGAATGAATGATTTCCTTGATTCGTGTCTCGGCTTCGGTAACCTCGTCCATGCTGCGCATGGAAAAGTAAATCTGGCGCAGATTCTCAGTTCCGGTGAAGTACTTTGCCACCGAATATGGAATCAGGATGGTCCGGTTGGCGATCTCCGACTCGCCGAAGTCGTCAACAGCTTCTTTAAAAACCCCAATGACGGTGAAAGGAATGCCCTCGATCTCAAAGGTCTGGCCCACGGCTTCTTCATCGCTGCCGTAGCGCGCGCGGGCAAAGGCCTGGGTGACTACGGCGCACTTGATGTGGGCGGAGTCGTCCGACTCGTCGAAGAACCGTCCGTTGGGGACAATCAGGTTGCGGACATTCTGATAATCCGGACTGACGCCAAGGATCAGAGTGTCCTTAGCCGAGCCCGCACCATAGCTGATGGGCTCGTGCATATCGAGCACCGGCGACGAATACATGACACCCGGGACCTGCTCATCGATAGTCCTTTCGTCATCGCGGGTGAGGTAGTCGTTGTAAAGAACGCGCTCTGCCGCTGTAGTTCCGCCTCCGGCATACTCCAGTTCAACTGAGTTGGTTTCGATCTTCTGCAGTTCATTGAGGATGTAGTTTTTCCCCGTCAGCCCAATGGTTACCACCAGGATGACCGACGCGGTTCCTATGACCATGCCGAGTGCGGTAAGAGCAAAACGTGTCTTGCTCGCCCTGAAGCTGTCAAAGGCCAGCTTGAGTATCTCGCTCAGCAGCATCGTCTGGCGCGCACTCAGCAAAGTCTGTTCAAAGGAGCGATGCCGGGCATGTTCAATGGTCGGATTCATAGCCTGTTGTTATCCAAGATGCAGGGGAGCCCCGCCGGGCTTCGCGGATCCTGGTACGGGATTTGGAATGTGCGGCGCCAAGCCCCTTCTTAGATTACGCGCCCGAGGGTGCAACAAGGAAACTGGCCGCTTAAGCCGTTGCTCGTCGATAACGCCGGTCTCCAGACCAGCTGGAGTGTGGGCGTCCTCGCCGGTACTTTTGATGTATCGCCTGATCGCGTCCGCCACGCTTCTACCTCTTCCCGGACCCCTTGTTCGTGGCTTCATTTGCCGGGCACTTGATCGAATCCTTACGCGACCACTCGGTTACGTTTACTGGTGTGCCCTGCGTGCACATGGTGGGACCCTCATGTGGAACGCCGGTGAACTCGACGCCTTCGTCCACCTGCGGGCGCGCGCCACTGATCAGCAGGTTGTAGAGGGTGCCTGAGCTTGAGTCTCTGACCACCAGGCACCCGGCCTGGATACCGCTGGCGACGCAGCCCTGCCCATGGACAGGCACGGGAACGGTTTTGGGAGCGGGCTTTTGCGCGAGCGCGAATGCGGCCGATGCGAGGCAGACGGCTGCGACGTGAATTCGAATCATGATGATTCTCCTTTCTTGCCGGCGAGCTCTGCTGAGAGGGTCCGCCAAACGGCGGCCAGTAATTCGATCGAGAGCGACTCGGCCCGGGCTTGGGCATCGATTCCGGCCTGGCGCATGGCGAGTGCCGGTGCAGGCGCCACTCCCGCAGCGCGAAGATTGTTGGCAAGCGTCTTGCGTTTTTGCGCGAAGGCCCGGCCAACGAATCGAAGAAAACCGGACTCTTCAACGCCGAGCTCTTGGAACCGCGGCGCAAACCGCCAACGCAAGACCGTGGAGTGCACCTGCGGCGGCGGCGTGAAGGCTTCCGGTGGCAGCGTGAACAGCGGCTCGACCGGTCCATGCGCCTGCACCAGCACGCTGAGCAGACCGTAGTCGCGTGAACCCGGCGAGGCCGTCACGCGGTCGCCAACTTCGCGCTGCACCATCAGCACTGCCGTGTCCAGCGAAGCGTGGCTGGCGGCAAGTTTGCGAAGGATGGGCGAGGTGATGTAGTAAGGCAGGTTACCGGCCACACGCAGCCTGGCGCCGGCTTGCGCGCGAGCAGCGGCAAAATCGAATTCCAGCACGTCCTGCTCAACGATTGAAACCCGCTCGGACGGGAATTGAGATCGGAGCGGCGCGGCCAGCTCGCGGTCGAATTCAACCGCAACCACATGTGCGGCCTTGGCTGCCAGCGCACCGGTGATCGCTCCACGTCCCGGGCCGATCTCGACCACGGTATGCCCGTCGAGATCGCCGAGCGCGGTCACAATCCGCCCAACGGCACGGCTGTCGCGGAGGAAGTTCTGTCCGAGCTTTGAGCGGGTGGGCATCGGCTGCTACGATGGTAGACCACTGTCGCACTCGCCGCATTCGGATGGTAAACCGTCGCGCACTTTCGATTGGCGTGATGGCCCTCGTAGCCGGCCAGCTTTGCCGGGGACAGGCGGGACTCATCACGCCACAACTTCTGCAGGATCTGAAGTCCGACCAATGGCAGGTGCGCCGTGATGCGTTCGAGCAACTCGCGGCGGTGAAGGATGGCGTGCGTCAACCCCGCATTCAGGCATTGCTCATTCAGTTGCGTGAACGGGAAAACCAGGAGTCGGAGAAAGGGTCTCCGGACCTCAACGAGGATGACAACTATCTGGCGTACGATGAGCAGCTGACGCCGCTGGTCGAAGAGATTGCCGAGACCACAGAAAATCCCCGGGCCTGGAAAGCGCTTGTCTATATGCCATACAGCGGCGACTCCGTGTACGGAAACTGGATCGCCGCGCACCGGCAATGCCTGCCGTTTCTGCTCGAGCAGGTCCACAGCAAGTACTCGCCGCGGCGAATGTACTCGGTCTATGTGATTGCTTCGATGCTGGCCAAGGCGAAGGCTACGAATCCGTTTCCCCCAGAGCAATACAGGTCGCTCAAGGCCACGATTCGCCATTTGGGGCTGAACGATATCGACCCGGTTGCCTTCTCGGCGGCAGAGGGGCTGGCTCTGACCCACGACCCAGGAGACGCAGGGGTCGTTGACCGCATCAGCACAAGACTCTCGGATCCAGGCGCGAGGAAGATAATCGCCAAGGTCGCGCAGCAGATCCGTGACGCCAACAACAGCCAGCCCAGTCAACCCCACACGCCAGACGGCGCCGGGTCAAAGAACTGAACCGGAGTTTTTATTCGGGCTCGGCGAACAGTGAGGCATTTAAGCACATTTGTGCATCCGCCGGCATTCTGGTAGCATCTACTCAACATGGTTAGCGCTTTTGAGTCCCGCTCTTGTTGTCGCCTGTCGAACATCTTCGACGGGTGCGCGCGCTAGTCTCTGATCCCACAAGCAAAATCGATCAAAGAAGACACCCGTAGCTGAACAGCCGGGTGAGCCTTCGTGTTGTCGCCGGCACTCAGCGAATCCCCTTGAAAATGAGGTGCCGATGGCGGCCGCAGGTACTGAGATTCGCGATTCAAACTTCACTTCAACATTGCCCTCTCAGGAGCGGTTGAGATCTCTGCGCCTCCTTGTCGTCCGCAGAAAATCAGGCGTCGGGACTCCCCATTCTGACCAACCTTGTCATCGGCAACTGCAGCGCACGAGAGTCTTTATTTCCTCTGTAAAGGCGAGTCTTTCATGAGCATTGTTGAGATTATTTCCGACGTAAGTGTAAAGCTCGATGCCGCACGCGAGAAGTTGCTGCGGACTCTCACCGGAAAGGGCGACGTGTGCCTCACATGCAGCTTCCAGGCCGAGGGTGTTCTGCTTGCCAAACTCGCAAGTGCGATTGATCCCTCGATTCCGGTTCTGTTTCTCGACACCGGCTATCACTTTGCTGAGACCTATGCCTATCGCGATCGCATCGCGCGCGAGTGGGGGCTGAATCTGATCAACCTGCTGCCGGCCAAGTCCGTTGCCGAGCAAGAAGCAGAATTTGGTAAACTGCACGAGTTTGCGCCGGACCGCTGCTGCGCAATGCGCAAGGTGGAACCGCTCTTCAAGGCCATGGCCGAGTATCGCGTCTGGCTCACCGGTCTGCGCCGCGAACAGGCAAAGAGCCGCGTTTCGCTGGAAGAATCGTCGATGTTTGCACTGCCCGGCGGCAAGCAGGTGCTCAAGGTGGCGCCGCTGGTATCGTGGACCACTCGCGACGTGTGGTACGCATGCGAAGAGCTTGGAATTCCGCTGTTACCGCTGTACGCGCGCGGCTATACCTCGATTGGCTGCGAGCCCTGCACCACGCTGCCGCTCGACCCCGACGATCTGCGCTCAGGACGCTGGGCCGGCCGCAAGACAGAGTGCGGAATTCACATTCAGACGATTGAACCCGCTCCGGCAAACTGAATCAGCCCGCATCCGCGGTGGCTTTGCGCGGCCATTTGACGAGCGGTCGCGTGGAGACACACGGCAACGCAACCAGCCAGAAGCCAAGTACTGCAAGATAGGCGACGATGGCGACATACGACCATAGGTAATACGCTCGAGGATTGCGTTCGAATTGAGCGAGTGTTTTGCCCACCTGCGCGGAGATGCCGGCGACCGAGAGCAAAGCGAACCCGGCAAGCACAAGTTTCGCCGCCGCGGCCGGCGGTCCCGTTTTCCGAAAGAAGGTGCAGGCTGCCACAAGCAGCATCAGGGCAGCGGTGAAGATAACGCCGCGATCGAATTGCCTGGAACGGTCGAGAGGTGAGATTTCGGAAAGCCCCCACGCGAGCACGGCGGAGCCCACGATCAGCGCGCTAAACAAGAGCGCCCGCCTTCCCACCGGCGGGGGCTGAGTATGTACTCCCGGATCGCTGCGGCCTCCCCGCAACAGCTCCCACGCCACGAGTATCTGGAACAGAATATCGACCAGCGACAGCACCTGCTCACTGAACGAGTAGTCCTCGTCTGCCATCAGCCCGTAACCGGCAAAGAGAAATACTGAGCGACCAATGTAGAAAGCCATCAGCCCCGTAAAAAGCGGCAGTCTGCGGGCCAGTCCGCCGCGCAGGAGTGCTGCCAACAGGAGAACCTGCAGGATCAAGCCAATCGTCCAAAGAACGTTATTCATGACGATAAGGTTGCTGCTCGAGCATTCAATTCAAACGGCGCCCATGGCCCACGACCGCTCTAGTAGGTGTCTGGCGGTTCAGTAAAAGTGCGGCTGGTGAAGAACGCAGCATCGAACTTAACGGGTATCTGGGTGTATGGCTGCGGCGACTGCGCGTAGTCGAAGCAATCAGCAAAGTCGTCGGCGTTAACGTCGCGCGTGCCGAGGCTGGGCAGGTTGAAGATCTCTTCCGTGTACTTCAGAAAGCTGGCGAACTCATGTGTGACGTGCGAGACGTAGCCGTGTTTCGCATAGGGAGAGACCACAATGACCGGCACGCGAAAGCCCAGCCCCATATTGTCGACCGAGGGAGGATCCACGTGATCGTACCATCCACCCCAATCGTCCCAGGCAATGAAGATGACTGTCGAATCCCAGAACTGGCTCGCACCAATCGCATTGGTAATCGATGCCACCCAATCCGGTCCCTCGCCAGTCGAGGCACCGGCGTGGTCGGAGTAAGGTCCCATCGGCACAATCCATGTAACCTGCGCCAGTTGCCCATTTTGAATATCGGTGAGGACCTGGGTGTCGGGCGAGATGACGTTCGTTGTCCAGTCGGGTCCGAAACGGATGTGCCTGATGGCGTCGTAAGCCGACCAGATGTAACTGGCAAGCTTCGGCCCTGTCATCGCCGAGTAGTTGGTTGCGTAGTAGCGCCAGGTTATGCCCTTGGCGTCGAGCAGATCGGCCATGGTCTGATAATCGAAACAAGGAAAAACGCCGGGCAGGTCGGTTCCATTCGGTCCAATCATCTTCACCGTTGTTCCCGTCGGCGCGTCGCATCCCCAATAATAGCCGTTGTCGGGATTCTCATCCGCGTCGTCAGATTGTCCGGCAATCATGTATTGATGCGCGACATAGCTCGGCCCGGTGTTGGACTGAAACATTCGATCGCCGAGTGTGTAACTCTGCGCGAGTGTCCAGTAAGGCTCAATGTCTGACTGCGGCACATAAGTATAAGGTTGGTACGGTATGGTGAATTTCTGGCCGTGGATGAAATTGTCCATCTGACCGTTATCCCAGTCTTTCCACCATCCCGGATGAGTATGGTCGAGATCTTGCTTGACAGCCAGGGGAAGTGGCTGCAAATCAATCGACGTGCCTTTGTCCATTCCTGAAGTCGCGGTGTCCGCGCCCGGAAAACCATAGAAGAGGTTATCGAAGGAACGGTTCTCCTGCATGATGATGACAATGTGCTTGATCTTCAATCGCGCGGCAGTGATTGAGGGAGGAAGCAAAACGCACCCGGTCGGTAACAGGCAAACGATCATGAGTGACAAAGTAAGAGCTAGAGACCTGAAGAAACGATCATGATTCCGGTCAGTATGGTTGACATACGAGGTTACTTTCGGTGTCAGTGCGCTTTGACCAGTGCCGCATAAGCGCACACGGAGAAGTGAAGTCAAGATCATTCATAGCCCCACAAAGCGGAATGTAACTCTGCATCTGTCGAGAAGTTGATCACGTTAAGGGAAGATTCTGAATCGTCGCAACTCACGCGCAGACCAGAACCTTCGCGACGATCGGCATCACGAGAAGTGTGACCTCTTAAACTTCGACCCGGACAAAGCCTTATGAGAATCCGCATATTCCAATGTTACACACGACGAACTTCTTCTTCGTTAATTGACTTCGGTCCTTTCAGGATGTTGCAGCCTGCGCAACGAAACTCAGACCCGCGACCAAAAGATAGCCATTTATTAACAAAGTCTTTTTTACAGCAACAAAACTGGATCATCGAACGGCTCGATGTTGCTGAACGGAAATAGGCTGCAATTGTTTAGGGGCTCCCGGGAGTTCGCAAGGGAAGAATTGAGATCAATCGAGAGAGAAGCCGGGCTTGAGATGGCAAGGCGCTTACGACACCCCTTAGTTTTTAACGCGAGCCGTGCCCCTGCATAGGGGACCAGGGTGATTGGTGCGGAAGGCGGGGCTTGCGCTTGAGCCGACTTGCGGGCGTGGGCGCAGCGGCAGCCCGCAGGCGAAATCCCGAGCGGAGCGAGGGGCCTGTGTCATCTCAATCCTGCGCTGAGTTGGTGCGGAAGGCGGGACTTGAACCCGCAAGCCTTTTGGGCGCCAGCTCCTAAGGCTGGTGTGTTTGCCATTTCACCACTTCCGCACGTGCCCGTAAATCGACGAAGGCATCGGCAATGTTGCCATCAGGCCCGGCCAAATCAAGTCTAACGCAAAACCAACTGGCGGGCAGATCGAATGCGGTTGAATGGACGCGTCGATCAACGCACTTCGAAGATGGAAATCGATTGCGCCGGCTCGTCGATGTGGAGAGTTCCACGATTGGCTGTGACCGCAGCGGACGCGGAAGGAGCTTGCGGGGCAAATTTGGCGCAGCCGGCCAGCGCAGTACCATCCATCGGAATCGCAAGCGACTTCGACGTTTCCGAGTCGTTAACCACGATCAACATGCGCACGTTTGACGCCGGTGAGTTTGCGCCGGCAGAGCAGCCGCCTTCCTCGAGCGTGCGCACAAAGACGAAGGCATCGTTATCGGCAAAGAGATTCTGCTCCGTCCCCGATTCGAGCGCACGATGCGCGGCGCGCAGGCGGAGGATCGCCGATGTCCACGAGAAAACCTCTTGTTCCTGGGGGGTGCGGCCGTCCGGCGTGAATGCATTGTGTGAGTCGCCTTCAAAGCCTCCGGGAAAGTCATGACGGTTGTCGGGATCGGGCCCGCCGGTCAGACCGATCTCGTCGCCGGAGTAGATTTGCGGCATTCCTCTGAGCGTTGCCAACAAGCCAAAGGCGAGCTTGACTTTGGCCGCTGAGCCGCCGGCATCGGTAATAAAGCGCGTGGTGTCGTGATTGCCGATGAATGGAACCAGCCGCTCGGGATGCGGATAAAGCGAATCCTTTCCGAGCACATCGGCAAGCTCTGTCATCGGTTTGCCTGCGGCGAGCACATCGCGCAGCGCAAAGTACACCGGAAAGTCGAACGGAGTGTAAAGTCCGGTGTCGATTCCTTTGTGCGTCGCACCGCCGGCAAAATACGATGTGACCTCGGGGTCGCGGTTGAAAATTTCTCCGACCGTGGTCAGATTCGGGTAGACACTGTGCAGCGTGGCGTCAAAGTCGTGCCAGAAACTGCGGTCGACGTATGGAAATGTGTCCAGCCGGATGCCGTCGAGGTTCGCGGTCTCAACCCACCAGAGGGCATTCTGAATCAGATATTCCGAGACGAGCGGATTTCGCTGATTCAGATCGGGCATGTCGTCGGTAAACCAGCCATCGACAATGTTGCGCCATGCCTCGGGCGGCGCATGGGGATCTACGAGCTTATAGAAATCGTTTTCAACCGCGGGATGATGTGTCAGCGATCCGTGGAACCAGTCAGGAGCGGGCGGATCGCTCACCCATGGATGCTCAACCCCAACGTGATTGGGAACGAGATCGATGACCAGCTTCATTCCGTATGCGTGCAACTCGCTGGAAAGATGTTGGTAATCGGCCAGTGTGCCGAAGTGCTTGTCGACCGCGTAAAGATCGGTGGCGGCGTAGCCGTGATACGACTCGGGCATGGCGCCGTTCGAGTCCACGGGCGTGGTCCACACCGCGGTAACGCCAAGCTGCTTCAGGTAATCGATGTGCTGGGTAATTCCGTCGAGATCTCCGCCGTGCCAGCCGCGCGGCGCTGCGCGATCGTCGCCCGGCGGATCGTCGGCGCCTCCGTGCGCAAAGCGGTCAGTCATGATCAGGTAGAGCACGTCTGAGGAATTAAATCCGCGATGCGCGTTCGGATCATTGGTGCGCGCGGCGAAAACATATTTGCGTTGGGTCGAGCCGCTTGCATTGGTCGCGGTCAATGTGACCGTTTGCGGCCCTGCTTGTTTTGAATCGATCCACAAGAATGCCCAGTGGCCGTTGGCCGAAACTTCAGTACGTGTCAGCGAGATGCTATTGCCCAGAAGGGCAAACTGCGCACCCTTGAAGCCTTCGCCATGGAGAAGCAGCATGGGAGAAGGAAGACCGGCAAACCAATCGGGAGGGTCGATTTTGTCGATTTGAGGAGCCTGAGCATGCGCGCCGATGGAGGCGGCGTATAGACATCCAGCCAGAAAGAATGAGGGCCAAAATCGCATGAAGGGCTCCAAACGTTTTTATGGGCGCAAGAGTTGACCTGCTTCGAGCGCTGGCTGGCGCAGAGAGAGATATTCTTGGATCGCGCTTTGCTGCGTTCTCCAACGGATGACAGCAAAGGCTTGCGAACTGGCCTGAAGTTCGCTGAAGGCCAACTGCAGATCCCTCCCACAGCGATCCTTCGGCTTCGACTTCGGTCGTGGCGGCAGCCTTCGCTCGGGATGACTTTGCGCTCAAGGCATCCGGCATTCTACAGAGCAAGAGCCCTGTAGTCCATCATCGACCGTCCGCTCAAGAGTTGCGTCACGGCGGCATTGAAGCCGCCGCGACGCATTGAGCGATTGTTCTGATTTAGAAGGTGAAGCGAGCCGCCAACTGGATTTCGCGGTTGCTGTAGAGCTCGACGCCCTCAATCTGTCCAAACTGCGACGAAGTCATGCTGCCGTTTGGATTGGTGAAGGCCGGCGTGTTGAAGAGGTTAAAGGCATCGCCGTGCAGTTCGAGCGTGTACCCTTCGGCCAGGTGCAGGTTTTTCTGCATGCTGAAGTCCACCCTTTTGTAACCGGGTCCAAAGAGCTGGTTACGCCCGAGTGTGCCAATACGGGTGTAAATGTCGCAGCTGCATGCTGCGGCATTCTGGTTAGGCGGGTTGGCGAAAACCGGCGTGCTCGCGGTTCCAGGATTGAACCAATAGGCGCCGGAGTTGCCGCTGGTCGCTTTGGAATAGCTGATCGCGCCAACGAGATCGGGCCGGTTGCCTGGGTTGCCCTCGCCGGTAGAGAGATCGATGGGCGTGCCCGACTGCACAAACGCCACAATGCTCGATTGCCATCCGCCAATCAGCCAGTCCACCGGCCGTGCAACGCTTCCACCCCAGCGCTGTCCGCGTCCGAAGGGCATCTGGTAGAGCATCGATGAGCTGAAGACCCTGCGTTGATCCTCGCTGGAGTTTCCGTAACCCAGCAGAGGAGCGTAGTACAGTGCCGCGGTCTGGCCCTCGAAAGCTCCCGTGGAGTCGTCGAGCGCATGAGCCCACGCGAACGAAAAGGTGGCGATCAACCCGTTAGTTACGCGGTGCTCTTCGTGCAGCTGCAGGCCGTTGTAGTTTGAGACGCCGTTGTAGTCGTTGTAAGTGATGCTTCCCAATCCCGGGAAGTTCTGGACGCCGGTAACGAACTGGTTGATGTTGTAGGGGTAGTAGCTGGAGAGCTTCGAGCCATGGGTCCCCACGTAGGCAACGTTGGCTACGTCGCTGGAACCGAGCTGGCGCTCGATTTGGAGGTTCCATTCCTGCACTTCGCTGTTCTCGTTCTTGGTGTTGACCGCAATCATGCTCGTGCCGGAAGGTGGGCTGTTGGGGTTAAAGTTAGGGAAACCGCGGGCCGGAAGCGGTGATCCGGTGCCGCCGCTGCTGTAGGCCACTGCCGTCGGGCTGGTGTAGCCCAGGCAGTTGTAGTCGTTGCCGTTGTTCAGCGGTGTTTGGGTCAACTGGCCGGTGAACGTGGTGCAGTAGCCGTTGGCCGCAGAGTAGCTGTTGCTGCCGCCAAACGGAATCTGCTCGCCGAGCTGGTTGTCGATTCCACCAAAGTCGGGATAGTAGAAGATGCCATAGCCTCCGCGGAGCACGCTCTTATGGTCCGGCAGATTATAGGCAAAGCCGACACGAGGCGAAAAGTTGTGGTAATCGTTGTCGACAATGCTGCGCGAAACGCCGTTCTGGCCGGCAATCATGATGGTGCCGGTGTTTACGTTGAAGGCAGACTGCTGGTTGTGCGCCTCGTAGGGACGCGACAGGAAATCCCAGCGCGCGCCGAGATTGATGATGAGGTTGCGCGAGACGCGCCAGTCATCCTGCGCAAAGAGCCCGTCTTCCTGGC
>JASHVU010000138.1 GCA_030044455.1 Acidobacteriaceae bacterium
CCCACCACCGTGTTCACCAGCATGGGTTTGAAGTGCCGGGCCACAGCGTAGGCGCGAGCCTCGAGCGTCTGCTGATCAACGGAATGATGTGCACCGGCCGAAAGAGCCGAGCCTTGCCCGGTCTCAAAGTACATGATGTTTTCGCCGACACTGCCATCGGCGCAAAGCGCTCCGCGCCTAAGCGCTCGCCCAGCTTCATTCGCCTCTACGAGCAGAGAAAGAGAAACTCCGAAGCTCCGATTCGCGGACTCAGTGCCTGCGATCGATTGAAAGACCAGATCGACGGGCGCGCCGCGCTCGAGAGCGGCCATCTGCGTGGTGATGTGCGCCAGAACGCAGCTCTGCATGGGAATGCGGAATCGCTGCCGCAGTGTGTCGATCATGCGCAGCAGCGTGCACGTTCCTTCAACCGTATCGGCTGCGGGATTAACGCCTGTCACCGCGTCGCCCGAGCCCATCAACAGCCCATCGAGAATCGACGCGGCAATTCCCGCAGGCGCATCGGTAGGGTGGTTAGGTTGCAAGCGTGCGCTCAGCCTTCCTGCCAACCCCACCGTAGTTCTGAAGCGCGTCACCACGCGAATCTTGCGGGCCGCGGCAATCAGGTCCTGCACCCGCATCAGCTTGGCTACCGCTGCCGCCATTTCCGGCGTGAGTCCCGGCGAGAGTGCGGCGATTCGCTCGCCCGTTGCCTCGTCACTCAGCAGCCAGTCGCGCAATTCGCCCACCGTGAACGAGCGCACCGGCGCGAATGCCGCGGCGTCGTGCCTGTCCACAATGAGCCGCGTCACCTCGTCCGCTTCATACGGCACGACCTGCTCATCGCGAAAGCGAGCGAGCGGCAGGTCAGCAAGAGCATATTGCGCGGCCACCCGCTCCTCGGCAGTGGCAGCGGCAACTCCGGCCAGCACGTCTCCGCTGCGCATCGGAGTAGCTTTGGCCAGCAGTTCGCGCAGATTGGCAAAGGTGTACCGCCGGTTGCCGATGGAGTGCGAAAATCCCATGCACCCACAGAATACGGCGACACTCGTCTCGCCGCGCACCACAGCGCTGGTAAAATTCACCTTCGCGTTTGGAAGGGATGAAATCAGCCATGAAAATCGGCCGCAATGCAATCTCCGCATCATCTTTAATCGCTTTGGCGCTCATCGTAATGATTTCCTGTGAGATTCACGCTCAAGCCGCACCCGCCGCCACCGATGCTTACATTGTCACCACCACCGGCGGCGAGCTTCGCGGCCTGGCGCGGTCAAGCGGCGGCGCTCAGTTTCTTGGCATTCCTTACGCCGAACCGCCTGTAGGCGACCTCCGCTGGCGCGAGCCCGTCCCCGCCAAGCCGTGGCACGGCATTCGCGACGCCGTTAGGTATGGCAACCCTTGCGCTCAGCCGCTCCTCGGCGACTGGAACAAAATCGACGCCTTTTTGGGCCGCGAGGATTGCCTCTACCTGAATGTGGTCACGCCCGACTGGCCGGCCAAACGGCTTCTGCCGGTCATGTTCTGGATCCACGGCGGCGCTAACGTTGGTGGCTCGGGCGGCGGCTCGCTCTATAACGACGGCACGCTCGTCAATCACGGCGTGGTCACCGTCACCATCAATTATCGTCTCGGCGTATTCGGCTTCTTCGCACACCCTGAGCTCACGCGCGAGTCGGTTCATCATGCCTCGGGCAACTACGGGTTGATGGATCAGATCCTGGCGCTGCACTGGGTCATCGACAACATTGCAAGGTTCGGTGGCGACCCGCACAACATCACGATGTTTGGCCAGTCGGCCGGGTCCATCGATACCGGAATATTGATGACTTCACCGCTCGCCATCGGCCTGTTTCAAAAGGCGATCCCCGAGAGTGGTGCGCCAGCCGCCGTGCTCGTGGAGACGCTCGCCGAGTCGGAAAAGAACGGGCTTGGTTCGATCGCTGCGCTGAATCTGCCCCCAGGCGAAGAGGGAATTTCCGCAGCCCGCAAAATTGGCGCCAAGGAGCTGATGGAGAAGCTGGGCCGCCGAGCTGAGCAATTCCCATTTGTCGCTCCAGATGTGGAGGGATGGGTGATTCCCGAACGGCCGGACAAAGTGTTTGCCGCCGGGCAGGAGGCAAAGATTCCGTTATTGATCGGCACCACTTCGAGAGAATTCGGCGACAAAATGCCTTCCGACCAGTTGTTGAAGGCCATTGATCGGGAGGCAGGCGACTTTGCGCCGAATGTGAAGATCGCCTATGGGCTCGCTCCCGACGCGCAAGGCAATGTGAATCAGCCCACCGACCCGCTGTACGGCACGTCCGGCCAACAATGGACAGCAGACATCATGTTCCACTGCCCCATCTCGAGCGAGGCTCTGTGGCACAGCGCCGCCGGCAACCCTACATACGAATATGAGCTCGACCACGCCATTCCGGGGCAGGAGGCGCAAGGCGCGGTTCATTCTTCCGATCTGCCCTACGTGTGGGGATATTTCCCCAAGACGGGAAACATCGCGGGTGCTTTTGGCGCAGTCGACACAAAGCTCGCCGAGCTGATGGAAACCTACTGGACCAACTTCGCGCGCACCGGCAATCCCAACGGCGATTCGCTGCCGGTGTGGCCGGACCTGCGGACGGCGCACACCTACATGCAGTTCACCGAGAACGGCGAGGGAGTGATGAGCACCAGACCCCTCCGCGCCGCTCAGTGCGAAGTCTATCGGGAGTTTACGGCCGAAAAGTTGAAAGCGTCAAAGTAACTCACTGGAAATAGCCGGAGAAATGAACATCTCCTTTCAGATCCGTAACGCCAATCCTGAGGATGGGGAAGCGCTCTTGGCCTGTCTTGCTGCGGCATTTGAGAAATACCGCGAAAAATACACTCCCGAAGCATTCGCCGACACCGTACTGGATTCAGAATCCGTTCAGCAACGCCTGCGCACAATGCAGGTGCTCGTGGCCGTTTCTGAAGACAGGATTGTCGGCACGATCGGCTGCACCGCGCACGGGCCGGATGGACATTTGCGAGGAATGGCGGTGCTTCCTGACTGGCAGGGGACCGGTGTTGCGACTGCGCTCCTGCAGACGGCGGAGGCAGAGTTGGTGAAACTCGAGTGCCAATGCATAACGCTCGATACTACCCAACCATTGAAGCGTGCGGCTCGTTTCTATGAGCGCAACGGGTTTTCGCCATCGGGACGCGTCTCCGATTTTTTCGGTATGAATCTCTATGAATACGTGAAACCGCTTCGCCTACCGCGGGTTGAGGAAATGCAGTGAGATGCACAGACATGCCCAGCTAAGACAAAACTTCCCTTGCGCCGTCAACGTGATCTTCGCCCTCAACAAATAGCAGGAGCATTGCGAGGCGCACCCGCGCTGATTCGATTTCTTGTATTGACACATAGTACGCAACGTACTATAGTACGAATCGTATTACATTACGAACCGTACTATGAAATCGAAATCCACACTCGAATACGCACTCACCGGGCTTATCAAGCCCAAGCCTCAGTCCGGCTACGACCTGCGTAAGACCTTTACCACCACCGGTATGCGCCATTACAGCGATAGCCCTGGCTCAATCTACCCTGCGCTGCGCCGGCTCGAAAAGCGTGGTTGGATCGAGCCACTCCCGCGGCGCGAGGACGACGATCCCCGCAAGCGCCAGCTTTTCTCCATCACCCCGAAAGGCCAGCAGGCGCTGATCGACTGGCTCAATCAGCCGGTCACGCGCGACGACGTTATCTTTCGCATGGGCGAGCTGATGCTGCGTTTCGCCTTTATGGACAGCAACGTGCCGCGCGCTACCACCATTCAATTCCTGCGCGATTTTGAACGCGAGATGGCCATTTACGCCGCCGAGTCGCGCGCCAAGCTTGAGGAAATGCGCTCGAAGACCGGCCTCCATTCCGGTGTCCTCGCCTACGAGTTCGGAGTGGAAGGCATGGAGAGACAGGCGGCGTGGGCCGGTCGTTCGCGCGAGCTGCTCGAGAAAGCGAGTGGGTCATGAAAACGGTTCAGGCAATGGTCACAGCGACGGTTCTTGGCATTTTGTCCG
>JASHVU010000139.1 GCA_030044455.1 Acidobacteriaceae bacterium
GCCCAATACCGGGTATTCATTGCGTTCCGAAAAAATGTTGACCTTCAGGTTCCTCTGCCGATTGAGGCAAAACAATAGTGAGCAAAATTCACCGTTGATCCATAACTGGATTATTTTCTGTCACCTGATAAGGCATTCATAACTTTCAAAACTTTTCAGAAAATGTCACTTGCCTTCCTTGGCGCATTCGCCGACACTCGGTCGCATTGAAGAGCGGGACTAGGTGATCAGGGCTCATCGCTAGTCTGTCACGTTAGCGCATCCTTTGCGCAGTACGCGAGCGCGGGCTAGTTAGAGACTCACTCCACGCAACCCAAACTTATCCAATCTTACTTTTTCTGCTGCTCGGGGTACCGCTGTTTTGATTCGCACGATTGTACATGAATATTCCTTGCACTTCTCTGTAACGATCTGCGAGCAGCTTTCACTAAATGGACAGGGCCCTGGAGGATGTCTGAGTTAGAAGTCCGGCGAAGAAGCCGGAGATCAGGACAGCAGGGCGACAGAAAACCTGGCAACAACCCTCTACCGTGGAGAGTATCAGCGGCAGAATCCCTGTTTCTCCCCATTACCCAACGGGCTCCCCCTGAGAGGTCAATATGTATCGTCGCAACAACTTCCGATTTACAAATCTGGCAGTAGCATTTTGCTTCCTGCTCGCATTCACCGTCTTCGCGACCGGCTCACGGTACGCCGAGGCCCAGACCCCCATCGTTGTCCAGAGCAATCAAGCTCCTGCGATGACCGACCCCGGAGTACCTCTCGCAGTGTTTACTCCGCAAAAGGTGCATGATGGGACGGCTGTCCGCATCAGCCATTACAACCCTGACCAGATGCTGCGTCTGGTGCTGACTGTTCATCCGCCGCACATGGCGGAAGAGGAGCAGTTCATCAAGGAACTGGTGACCAAGGGTTCGCCCAACTTCCACAAGTTCCTCACTCCGGACGAATGGAACGCGCGATTCGCCCCTTCGGTCGAGGATGAGCAGGCCGTTGTGGACTGGGCTCAGAGCGTTGGCCTGACCGTGACGAAACGCTATCCCAATCGCCTGATTGTCGACGTGGAAGGAACTGCCGGGACGATTGAGAAGGCGTTCGGCGTGACCATTAACAATTATCAGGTAGGCGATGAAGTGGACTTTTCCAACGATCGCGACCCGATTATCCCCGCCAATCTTACGGGCATTATGACCTTCGTGACGGGCCTGAGCAATATTGAGCGGCCCCACAGGATTGGATCCCGTTTTGCAACAAAAAAGGGTGCGGACTACGTTCCCGGCCCGATGATCTCTGATGCTGGGAGTTCGCAGGGCAATGGCGACCCGACGAAGGCTCCGGCGGCTCGGGCAGCGGCGGCACATTTGAGTGGGTCGCCTTCCCAGCCGCATGCCAATGACAACTATCCCCTGGACGACAAAAGTGGCACTTACGCCATGGATCCTGACAACATACAAAGTTCGAACGCCTACGACTATAACGCTCTGCAGAGGCTGAGCCATTGCTGCAACGAACCGGGCGATTCCACTGGCTCGCCGCCTGAATCTTCGATTGCGCTGGTTGGTTACGGTGGCTTCCTGGTTTCCGATATTACAACATTCTTCAATGCCTACGGCATGGCCTGGAACATCAACTGGTATTGCATCGCCGGAACGGGTGGAGGGTCTTGCCCTGGTAATGACGGGGAAGCTCCCCTTGATGTCGAGTACTCGGGGGCAATGTCGAACAGTTACGGGTCTGCAAATGACACCGCGCACATCTATGAGTACGAAATGACCAACAACCTCTACACGACCTACGAGGATGCCTGGGAGGACGTCGGGAGTGACGGGTACGCCAAGGTGGCCTCAACCAGCTACGGATGGGAAGAAAACGTAGGGTTCTCGGGTTCGGTAGCAACAGGGACGATGCACCCCATCTTCAATACCCTGATAGGCGAAGGCGTCACTCTGATCGCGGCCTCAGGCGATAACGGCGCCAGTGATGGTTGCGGTGCTTCGACCGCAGTGGATTACCCCTCCTCCGATCCCGATTTCATTGCGGCGGGCGGCACTCAGTTGAACATGTATACCGATGGAATCTTTTACAGTGAAACCGCCTGGCAGGGCGAATTCTGGTCGGGCGCTTGCGGCAGCAACCACGGCGGCAGCACCGGCGGAAGAAGCGTGCTGTTTGGTGCACCCTCCTGGCAGAGCAGCACAACGAACTCCACCTACCCGACCGGCGTAGAATCTCCCTACTACGAGTGGCAAACAGTCAGTGGCACCACCACCGAATACATCGTCACTGGCAACACGAACCGGCTGGTTCCCGACATTTCACTGACGGCGAACCCCGATGTTCTGGGTGAGTGGTACGTCTCTGGCGGGACATGGCAGGATGAAGGCGGCACCAGCATTGTCGGACCAGAACTGGCCGGCTTCTTCGCACAGGAAAACTCCTACCTGGACTCCATAGGCAGTATTTGCGGGAGCGGCAGCAGTGCTTGCGCTCCGGTTGGCCTAGCAACTCCGTACTTCTATTACAACGCCATTGATGGCGCGCCGCACAATCCCTTTTACGACATGACCAGCGGCTGCAACGACAACGATATTACCGTGGCTGACGATCTGTTCTATTTCTGTGCCTATGCCGGGTACGACCCGATTACCGGCTGGGGCTCAGCCAACATGATGCAACTGGCCTGGGGCATCAACTGGGAAATCATTCCGGCAGATGGCACCCCCTCGCTCTCGTTTGGCGGGCCGACTATTAACACCTGGTACAACAGCGACCAGATTGTTGATTGGGACCTGTCCGACGGAACCAGCAACGGTTATACGGCACCCGGCGCGGTCGGATTCACGCTGGGCTGGGACTCCATCCCTTCCGACTCGTATAGTGAGCCACACGGCGGCGATGGAGACACGTTCTACACCGGCGCGCAGTACCTCTCCACGTTCGGATGTGTGGACAATAACGGTTCCCTTTGCGAAGCCGCATCCGGCCAAGGCTGCCACACAGTCTATGTAAGAGGCTGGGATAACCAGGGCAACACGACCAACGGTTCATACGGTCCGGTGTGCTACGACTCGGTTCCCCCCACCATCGCCATCGATACCGCCCCTGCGGCGCCCGCCTCCACCGGCTGGTTCAACATCGCCACCGGGGGCCCGACCGTCTCGCTCGTCGCCACCGACCCCGGCGGCAGCGATGCCTCGGGTGTGAAGACGATTTACGGTGTCGTCGGCGCTACCACCTGCTCGCCCACCAATCTTGGCAGTTGCCAGATCTATGGACCTCCCTTCGGGATGCCACAAGGAGCAACCCCAATCACCACTTTCTCAGAGGACAACGCCGGCAACTTCAGTAACGTTTTGGTTGAGACCCTTTATGTGGACACCGTTGCGCCGGCAACTTCCGTAAGCCTTTCCGGCACTCTTAGCAGCGGCATTTACACGTCGGCGGTAACTGTCCAACTGACGGCTACCGATGCAACCAGCGGCGTGAAGACGACCTATTACAAATTGAACGGAGGAGCGACCACCGTTTATTCGGCGCCGTTCACAGTTTCGACGCTGGGCAGCAATACAGTCCAGTACTGGAGCGTCGACAATGCCGGCAACACGGGAACCACAAACAGCACAACGTTTACCATCCACTCGCCGACCACTGCCACGCTGGTGGCAACGCCCAATCCATCGCTGCTGGGCGGTTCGGTGAAGATGACGGCAACCGTGACGGCCACCATCTCCGGCACGCCTACCGGTACAGTTACGTTCTATAACGGAGCAACCAACCTTGGCACCGGCACTCTCTCAGGTGGGGTGGCAACTCTTTCAACCACAGCTCTGCCCGCGGGGGCTCTTACTTTGCAGGTGTCTTACCCGGCGACCGGTAACTTCCTGGCCACCAACTCCGCTCCGTTCGACGAGACGGTCAATGAGAATACCACGACGAAGGTGACATCCTCCTTGAATCCGTCGGTTTATGGGCAGTCTGTCACCTTTACGGCGCAGGTTGCGCCATCCAGCTCCGGAACTCCTACCGGCTCTGTGAGCTTCTATGTCGGCGGCATCTTGCTCGGCACTGAAACATTGAACAGCAGCGATATGGCTTCCATCACAACCAGTTCACTTACCGGAGGCACAAACTCCATCACCGCGGTGTACTCCGGCGACTCGACCTACCTCACCAGCACTTCGGGTGTTCTGAGCGAGTCCGTAACCAAAGCCGCGCAGACCATTACGTTCCCGACCGTCGCAGCGCAAACCGCACTCACGACGGTGACTCTGACGGCCACGGCCAGCTCAGGGCTGCCCATCACATACTCATCCGTTTCGCCAACCGTCTGCACCGTCAGCGGCGACACTGCGACTCTGCTCGAGGGTGGTTACTGCGGCATCGAGGCGACCCAGTCTGGCAACAGCGATTACTCCGCCGCGCCAGACAAAGGCCAGAACATCCAGGTGCTGAAGGCACCGCAGACCATCACCTTCCCGGCCATCGGATCGCAGCCGGCGCTTTCCACCATCACGCTCTCGGCCACAGCCAGCTCCGGGCTGACCGTCAGCTTCTCATCGCTCACACCGACCATCTGCACGGTGAGCGGCGACTCTGCTTCGTTGCTTAAGCCGGGGACCTGCACCATCCGGGCAGCGCAAGCCGGCAATATCGTCTATGCAGGGGCAGCGGACACCCAGAGCTTTGCAGTAGACTATGTGGCGCAGACCATCACCTTCCCGACCATCGCGGCGCAAACCGCGCTCACGACGGTGACTCTGACGGCCACAGCCAGCTCAGGGCTGCCCATCACATACTCATCCGTTTCGCCAACCGTCTGCACCGTCAGCGGCGACACTGCGACTCTGCTCGAGGCTGGTTACTGCGGCATCGAGGCGACCCAATCTGGCAACAGCGATTACTCCGCCGCGCCAGACAAAGGCCAGAACATCCAGGTGCTGAAGGCACCGCAGACCATTACCTTCCCGACCATCGGATCGCAGCCGGCGCTTTCCACCATCACGCTCTCGGCCACAGCCAGCTCCGGACTGACCGTCAGCTTCTCATCGCTCACACCGACCATCTGCACGGTGAGCGGCGACTCTGCTTCGTTGCTTAAGCAGGGGACCTGCACCATCCGGGCGGATCAAGCCGGCAATATCGTCTATGCAGGGGTGGCGGACATCCAAAGCTTTACGGTCACGGCGAATTGATCGCAACTGAACTTGCTGAAACTTGTGGCCCGGGGAAACCTGGGCCACAAATTTTTGCGGCTCACTCCAACCTGCATTTCTCACCGGCCACACGAGTGGCTACCCCTTACCCCGCCTATCCGATACCCCCGACCCTCCCCCTATCCGATACCCCCGGCCCCTGCCAAAAGTCTCAAAGTCTATTGTTTTCATCGCGATCGAGGGTGGACTTGGCGGCCGGGTCTATTGTTTTCAGGCAGATAGGATCTGCTGGTCTGCCGAACTGCGGCCTGAAAAGCTCCTTACTGCTTTCAGCATCGAACAGTTGAAAAGCTCCTAACTGCTTTCAGGATAGAACAATGGGGGGAAATAACCGGCAAAGTGGGTGGAGGTGCAAGTATCTTTTGAATGAGAGTGATAGAGGAGGAAGGCGGCAGGCTGGGTATTGACTGCGGCACGATCGGCTGGGCGGCTGGTGAGAAATGCAGATTGGCCCGAATCAATGTTTCAGATTGGTCGCAATACTACGGCGTTTTAGGAAAAGGTGTAATGTCCCTCACGGTTGGGCAGGGTCAGCGCTCCTTGGGGTCGCGCTGACTTTGTGGCGTCGGTTTCTCCCTTCGGTATTTCCAAAAACGCTTTAAGTGCGAATGTTGTCTCCCTGAT
>JASHVU010000007.1 GCA_030044455.1 Acidobacteriaceae bacterium
GACGTGCTGCTTGGAAACGAAGAAGACTTCAGTGTCATGCTGGGCATCGCCATCAAGGGCGTGGCTGAGGACTTTAGCGAGTTGCCGATTGGCGGTTACGAAGAGATGCTGCGCGAGGTAGCTGCGGCGTATCCCAACCTGAAGCTGGTGGCAACTACGCTCAGGACGGCGCAGACGGCGAGCCGCAACGCGTGGGGCGCGATTGCGATTTATGAAGACAAGATTGTGCACGTGCCGCAGCGCGAGATCGACATTCTTGACCGCGTGGGTGGCGGCGACAGTTTTGCATCGGGGCTGATCTTCGGCATGCTCGAGCGCCGGGGAGTTGAGTGGGCGGTGAAGTGCGGAGTGGCGCACGGCGCACTGGCGATGACCACGCCCGGCGACACCAGCATGGCAACGCTGGCTGAGATCGAGCGCTTGATCAAGGGAGGGTCGGCGCGGATTGCGAGGTAAGAGCAGCTTCCAGCCACTAGCATCTAGCTGCTAGCTCCTTCGCGGCTGAGTTGAGGATTTTTGATTGGGCAAGAAAAAAGCTAGAAATCTGGGGCTTGTGAAAGAAATGCCGGAAACGACACAGGAAATTCTGGAACGCGTCGGGCTCATTCCCGTGCTGCGCGCCAAGAGTGTTGCCCAGGGCCGCGCCGTGGTTGATGCCATGATGGCCGGCGGCGTGACGGTGGTGGAAGTCACCATGACTGTGCCGGGAGCGGTTGACCTGCTGAAAGAACTGAAGAAGGAATACGGAGCGAAGATCCTGCTGGGTTCGGGAACCGTGACGACGGCGCGGCAGGCGCAGGAGACGATCGATGCGGGCGCTGAGTTTGTGGTGAGCCCCAGCCTTCATCCCGAGGTAATTGAAACGACAAAGAAGCATGGCAAAGTTTCGTGTCCGGGCGCGCTGACGCCAACTGAAGCCATCACAGCGTGGGAAGCTGGCGCTGACTACGTCAAGATTTTTCCCTGCTCGGCGGTGGGTGGGGCGAGTTACCTGAAAGCACTGCTGGCGCCGTTTCCGCATCTGAAGCTGATCCCCACAGGCGGCGTGACGCTGCAGACGGCCGAAAGCTTTATCAAGGCAGGTGCGAAGGCGCTGGGCGTGGGCAGCGACCTGGTGAATCTTGCGGCCATCGACGCGGGACACCCGGAGACGATTACCGAGACGGCGCGGGCGTACCTTAAAGTGCTTGCCGACGTGCGCAAAAGTTAACAGGACATATGGAAGAACATTCTCAACCGTTCCGTCTCGACGACCGCATCGCCCTCATCACCGGCGGCGCGAGCGGCATTGGCGAAGCCACGGTGAAAGAGTTCAACCGAGCAGGCGCGTTCGTTTGGATTGCCGACGTCAACCTGCCCGCTGCTGAAGCGCTGGCCGCCTCCCTCGGCAGAGCCAAGGCCGTCGCTCTCGACGTTACTCAACCCGCATCGATTGCTGCAGCCGTCAAAAGCGTGGAACGCCTCGACATCCTGGTCAACAACGCGGGTATTGGCCATGTTGGCTCGATTGAACACACCGAGCCCGATGACTTCGACAGGCTCATCAACGTGAATGTGCGCGGCGTGTACCTGGTAACGCGCGCGTTCTTGCCGCATGTACTGGCAGCGCAGGAGCGTCACGAAGCCGTCGGCACCATTGTGAACATCGCTTCGGTATCGGGTCTGGTGGGCATCAAACAGCGCTTTGCATACTGCACAACCAAGGGAGCGGTGATCGCCATGACACGGCAGCTCGCCGTCGAGTATCCCAAGACGCTGCGTGTGAATGCTGTGTGCCCGGGGACTGTGGAGACTCCTTTCGTGGAGGAGTATCTCGAGAAGTTTCACAAGGAAAACAAGGAAGAGACGCGAGCCGAGTTGCGGGCAAGGCAGCCGGTTGGGCGGCTGGGACGGCCGGAAGAGATTGCATCGGCGGTGCGATATCTCGCATCGGACGAGGCTGCGTTTGTGTCGGGGACGGTGTTCACGATTGATGGCGGGTGGACGGCGGCGTAGAAACAGCGGAGGTAGCAGAATTAACGGGGTTAGTCGGGCTGCAAGACAACGAACAGGAGTGCTGTCCCACCCTAAACGCAAAAGGCGCGTTTAGGATGGGGCACCCATTTTCGTGGCCAATTGAGACAGGTCAGATACGTGATGCGATTTCCAGAACGCGTAGTGAATTGGAGGTTGGAAGGTGAAGCTGGTTTCGTTTTCCGCTGCCGATGGCGTGGTTCGGCCGGGCGCGCTCGACGAAGAGTTGAATCTTGTGGTCGACCTTACTTCGACCGGATGCCATAGCGCTCTCGAAGTCATCGCCGCCGGCATCGCAGAGGTTCCCCGCGGATCCGGCGCCGTCACCGGTCATCGTGTAAGCGACGTGCGCCTGCATTCGCCGCTCTCGAATCCGCCGCGGATTTTCGCCATCGGGCTCAACTACCGCGAGCACGCAACCGAATCGGGCCTCACGCTGCCCGATTATCCCGTCGTTTTCTTCAAGCTGCAGACTGGGATTATCGGCCCTGGCGACGCCATTGTGTTGCCAAGCAATTCAAGGGAGCCCGACTACGAGGCGGAGATGGCGTTCGTCATTGGCAAAGGAGGGTTCAGAATTCCCGCCAAAGTATGGCGCGAGCACGTTTACGGATACACCATCATCAACGACGTAAGCGCGCGCGACATCCAGCGCTCCACGACGCAGTGGTCCATGTCGAAGAGCTTCCCGACCTTCTGTCCCATGGGGCCGGGCATCGTGACGGCAGACGAGATCGCCAACCCGCATAACCTGGCCATCGGATTGAGCATCAACGGCGAAGTAATGCAGAACTCGCGCACTAACCAACTCGTCTTCGGCGTTCCGGCGCTGGTTGAATACCTTTCCTCGATCACGCCGCTCTTGCCGGGCGACATTGTTTCAACCGGCACGCCATCGGGAGTGGGCATGGGCCGTAAGCCGCCGCGCTGGCTCAAGAATGGTGACACGGTGACAGTGACGGTGGAGGGGCTGGGCGAATTGACGAACACAGTGGTGGTGGAATAGTGCCCGATTTCCCCAGGGCTATTGATTCCTGCATAACTAATGTCCTATACTGCTTGGGTAGTTCGGAGGTGATCTATCCGACCCCATGGCAGTCCGGAAGAACTGGAGCGTAAGCGGCAGAGAGCCGTTGACCTGCTCGGTCAGGGGCTGACCCAGGCTGAAGTGGCCCGCGC
>JASHVU010000140.1 GCA_030044455.1 Acidobacteriaceae bacterium
AGTTGCGGGACCGGTCCTCGGGAGCTAAAGCTCCAATCATTCTGCTTGACTTTTCGGCACGGCTGAAGCCGTGCCCTTTCAAAACGGCAACTTGATCAGAGCTTCCCTAAGTGATCTTCACGCTCTTGCCGCGGGAGAGGACGGCTGCCTGGCGGCGATTCTTAGAAGCGTGGTCGATTTCTTTCCAGAAGCCGATAAAGTAATCCACGGCCGACACGGTGGAGACGACGACGGCGAAGTAAATGGCGGCGATTGCGTACCACTTCACGGGAATGACTACGAAGCCGATCGTCCACTGATCCCAGCGATGGGCAAGGATCGCCGACGTGACCGAAATAATCTGCACTACGGTTTTCAGTTTGCCCAGCTCACTTGCGGTGATGGTGAAACCTTCAGATGATGCGATCGAACGCAGTCCTGAGATCAGGAACTCGCGGCTAATAATCACCACGGCAATCCAGACCTTAACCACCTGCGGATTGAAGGCGACCAGCGCAATAAGCGCGGCCGTGACCATGATTTTGTCGGCCAGCGGGTCGAGCAGCATGCCCATGGTGGTGATCTGCCCGCGTTTGCGCGCCAAGTAGCCGTCAAGCCCGTCGGTAATCGAGGCCAGAACAAAGAGAACCGACGCCAGAATCTCCTGGGCTCCTGCGGGTCCGGCCCAAGGAAAGTGCGAGGACAGGATCCACAACAGCAGGGGGATCATCAGGATTCTGCTCATCGTGATGGAATTGGGCAGATTCATGCGTAAACGGCGGAAGCAGGCCCCCTCGTGGCTCCATTATTGCACTGAAGGTACACAATCCGCCGTGCCCCGAAAGGATCACGTTCCCTGCCCTATTCGATCATGTACAGTCAATGCCATGATCGCGGTAGAAGCCCAATACAGCGCAGACCAGGTTCTGCATGCATTCCGTCACGACGAAGTGTATCTCTTTCTTGGCTCTGCGTTTGTGACTGTGGGTATGGTGTGTGTGGGCTACTGCTTCCTGCGCAGGCGGTTCGAGCCGCTGCTGGTTTGGCTGGCGGCATTTGCAGCCCTCTACGGTATCCGCTTGTGGCTGCAGTCAACCCTCATGGGCCTGGAACTCGCACGGAGCCTGGTCCTCACTCGGATATCGGTTGCTATTGATTTCCTGATCCCCATCCCCGGCTTCACGTTTCTGCAGATTGCCGGCTTCACCGGACCGAGCAAACAGCAGAAACTGTGGCGATTCAGAGTCGTTTTCCTGATTCTTGTCGTCGCCACCTTGATCTTTGGGCCGCAGTCGTTCTTCTACACCATAAACAACGTTGCCGTGACGGTATTTCTGTGGATACTGCTATTCCGCTCGCTCGGCAAAAGGACTCAGAACCGGGAAGTTGCAGCGGTGCGCATCGGCGTCTTAGCCTTTGTAGCTCTCGCGCTGTTCGATAACACCCTGGGGTCGGTGTGGGGGCTGCACCGCCTGGAGCCCTATGGCTTCGCTATGATGCTTGGCACCTTCGGTTACACGGCCGCGCGCCGCACGCTTGACCGTGAAGTTGAGCTTGGCGAGATGCAGAGGGAACTCGATCTTGCCAGGAGCATCCAGCAGTCGATTCTACCGGCCAGCTTTCCGCAATCTGCGAATTTCAGTGTGGCCGCCGGTTACCGGCCGATGACCTCAGTGGCCGGAGACTTGTACGACTTTTTGCTGGCCAACGACCGCCAGGCGGGACTGCTGATTGCCGACGTTTCAGGGCATGGAGTTCCGGCGGCGATGATTGCCTCAATGGTGAAGATGGCTGCCGATTCAAGAAAGACGCAGGCCGCTCAGCCCGCCGCACTCTTGCGGGAGATGAATGCCGCTCTCTACGGCAGTACGCACGGGGAAATGATCACGGCGGCGTACCTTTATGTCGAGGCGGAAGGCAACGAGATCTGCTATGCGGCAGCGGGTCACCCTGCCATGCTTCTGCTTCGCGACGGCAGGGTATCTGAAATCGTGGAAAACGGTCTGCCACTGGCCGCGGCGACGCTCGACAGCTATCAGGAAATACGCCTGGCATTGAAGACCGGCGACAGATTTCTACTTTATACGGATGGGCTGGTTGAGGCGCGCAACGGTGCGGGTGAGATGTTCGGCGAAGAGCGTCTCAACCGGGCCTTGGCTGCAACGGCGGCAATTCCGGCTGAGGCTGCGGTCGAGCAGATTATGGCGGCAGTAGAGCGATGGTCGGCAGAGCAGGACGACGATCGCACCGTGCTGGTGTGCGACTATCTTGGCGGCCAGTAGGCTTCACAGCTATGAAATTCAGAACGAGAAAAAGGGTGAGCTGTGAGTCCACCCTCTTTCGATCCGATTTCGAATGAGCCTGCTCAGGCGTAGATGCCGCGCTGCTTGATGGTGAAGGCAACGCGGTCGATAGCCAGCATGTAAGCTGCAATGCGGTTGTTTACGTTGTGCGCCTCGGCGTAGCGGACCACATCTTCAAAGCTGTCGCGCAGAATAGTCTCGAGCTGCTCGTTGACGATCGCCTCCTTCCAGAAGTAACCCTGACGGTCCTGTACCCACTCAAAGTAGCTCGCCGTCACACCGCCGGCGTTGGCGAGAATGTCGGGCACGATGAAGATGCGCTTGTCGGCCAGAATTTCGTCGGCAACGGCGGTGGTGGGGCCGTTGGCGCCTTCCACCACGATGCGCGCCTTGATCTTGTCGGCGTTACGGCTGGTGATCACGTTCTCTGTGGCTGCGGGAATGAGGATCTCGCAGTCACTTAAAAGGAGTTCGTCGCTGGGCATCGCCTCTGCGCCGCGGAAGCCGAGAATCGATTCATTGCGGTACTTGTACTCGAGGAGCTGGTGGATGTCGATGCCGTTGGGATTGAAAAGCCCGCCGTCCTTCTCGGCGATGCCGATGATCTTGTATCCGTTTTCCTGCATCAGGCGCGCGCCGTTCGATCCAACGTTGCCAAAGCCCTGGATGATGACGCGGCAGCCATCGAC
>JASHVU010000141.1 GCA_030044455.1 Acidobacteriaceae bacterium
TTGGCGTTGATGGGCCCAACCCGGGTGCTGCTGTGTGGCAGCATCGCAGCCGGAGAAGTGAATCCGGAGTAAAGCTGCTCGCCTGGCGGCGGCGCATTGCCAATCAGATTCTGCTGATCGAGCGGCGCAGTTCCCACCAGTCCGTTGGCATAGTCCACCGGCGGCTTGTGCGTTGCTGCTTGCTGCGCCGGCAGCGAAACAGTCACCAGGCAGCCACCCAGCAGAAGAGCGCCTCGCAGTCCGCTCGGCGAATTCATTGGTTTCCCCTGTAAGAATTTCGTTTGCTTGGGTGCCGGCTCTGTAGATTTCATTTATTCCACAACTGGCACTAGAGTCATGGCGAGCACCACCACGTTTCGATTGTCGGGCAGGCTGATGCTGCGCACCGTCTTGCTGCCGTCCAGCGGGAAGGAATATGCACGCGTATAAAACGGTCCGCCATCCTGGCTGCCATCCGCCGTCGCCCGATAGGGCAGCTCTGCGGCGATCGACTCACCGTGATAATTACTAGTCTGTGCCCAGTCGTGCAGGCTCTGGCTAAAGGTAGACGATGTGCCATCCGCATACTTCACCACGAACGCCTGCTCTCTCTGGTTGCCTTCCACCGCGGCAGCCAGCAGATTCACACTGCTGTACCGGCCCGCAGGTAAATCCACGGTCGCGCTGGTCACAGCATCCGGCGCGTTCTGCGGCCCCAGATGAAATACCACCTCGTCTCCTACCTGCTCCTGTCCCAGTGTCTGCGCAGAGAAGGAATAGCCGCCGCGATCCAGGCTGTCAGCTATGGCGAACTTCGTCCCGTCGGCAACAATTCCGCTGACATTGTAGGCGGACGAGAGGTTCACCGGAATCGTGTTTTTCAGGACCCGCGTGACGGTCACTGTCTGCGTTGTTTCGCGTTTCAAGCTGCCCGACAGGCCGCTGATGGTAACTGTTCCTGTTGCAGGTGTGGCGGAGTCTGCCGCAGTCAGCGTCATCCTGCTGCCTCCGCTGGTTGTGACGGGGTCGAAGCTCGCCGTCACGCCGGCTGGAAGCCCGCTTGCCTCAAGCGCGATTTGGCCGTCGAAACTACCCCGCGGCATCGTAAAAACGGTTGTCGTCGCGCTCCTGCCCTGCGGTATGGAGAAAGACGGCTCAGCCGAAATCGTAAAGTCGGGCGCGCCGGCGTTGGGCGAAGGCAACACGTCGTACAGCGGCTGCGCAGGTTTCACAACGGGATTCTCTTCAGCGACCGAGATCGCCAGAATGCGGATGTGATCGTTATTCGGCAGTTCAAGCGTCTTTGTTCGAGCCGGCAAGTCAATGCTGTAACCGAACAAGTAAGAATAGGAATAAGCGACATTCGTCCCGGATGGATCGTGATGATGGTCGCAATACCAAGCGAGATCGGCGCGCTTGATGAAGCCCGGTTTCAGACCAATCATTTGTCCGTAATCATCGTGCGAAGCGTTTCGCGAGCTCCAAACCCGGTCATCCCACTGCCCCACGAAACCGCTCCAATCCTGGATATTCAGTTCGGCGCTGTCGCTGCCGGCTCTGAAGACCGCCTTCTGATCGCCATCCGCCGATGCGGCGAGCACATACACCCGGTTAAAGTTTCCTTCCGGCAGCCGGATGGTTTGTCCTTTCGCAGCAATCGCGTTGGGCGATCCAGTCTTTGCGGAGGCCAGTCTGAACTTCACATCGTGGAAGACGATCTGCGCCGGGAGCATCTCCGCAGGCAGTGCATCACCCTTGCCGTCAAAGCCGCTCGTTGAGCGGTCTCCAGCGTTGGTCGCCGTCGCCAGGTCGTAGTCCAGGTCTACAGGTGTTGAGCGCACGCCGGCCACTTTTGTAGCGGAAGAATCTAGTTTCAATGCAAACGTACGCGGCTGGTACGCCCCGAACGATGTCACCAGCGAGCCATCCGTCACGGTGGCATTTCCAAGCGGCTGCTCTTGTCCGTTCACCTCGCGCGCCGCGGCAATGGGCACAGCGAAGGAGACGCGCACATTGGGCTCAGGTTTGCCGTCGAGCTCCACCATGCGAAGAATCAACTCGTCACTCGCTTCGGCTTTCTTCAAAGCCATGATGCGGGTTCGAGGATTGCTGATCTTTACCATGGAGAAGCTTTTACCCAGCGCTCCTGCGTGTTTTGGTGACTCGAAGGCAATCAGCGGCGCGTTAAGTCGTTCGGCTTGCCAATCAGTCTGTGCGTCGCGCCATCCGTCTGCGTGCCCGGCGATTCCGTAGATGAATTCGTGATGCCCAATGTCCTGAGTGCCCTGGTCCGGGTAACCGCCGTCGGTTCCCGGCGTACGGATCAAAGTCAGCCGGATCGTATGATCGTTCGGCTTGTCCGAACCATTCTTGCAGTCGGTCAAAACCGTCGCGCCGAACTTGCCACTCATATCCGTCAGATCGATCCACTGGTGCGACGGCACCTCGAACTTCTTTGGCTGCGCGCTTGGCCGCTCAATGGTGCCGACATCCCAGTTGTAAGTCGCCATCTCGTTCGACGCAGTCAGCGGGAACGTGGCTTTCAGATTGGACTGACGCGTGTCCCAGTCGATGACGTTGCCGAACTCCACCCGTTGGCCCGCATCGCCGGCGGCCAGGCGGATCGTCTGCACAAAGCGCGACCCCGCGGTCTCGCGTGAGACCTCGACCCCGACACGCACCGGACCGTTTTCCACGACGCGAATCTGTGCAGGCCCGCTGACATACTCGCGCGGCGCTGCCTGCTCTTGATCCCAGTCCATATTCCACGCGGGCCACTGTTTGGGATTGTCGTAAGAGATAGCCAGGCGTGCAGGCGCAGCCAGCAGTTCGCGGTTCAGCTTCTTGTCAAAGATGCTGGATACGTCGCCGTTGTCATCGAGCTTCACTCGGTAAGATTCATTCTCCAGTTCGCGGCTGCTCACATGCAGCAGCGACGAGGCCGCGGCCGCTCCAGTTTTCATCTCTCCAGTCTTCGCTTCTCCGGGTTCCACGAGGTAGACCGCATAGCCTACCGAAGGAACGCTGGCCTCGAAGAGGACCTTGCCGTTTTCAATCTGGGCAGGAAACTCGCGACCGTCCGGCGCAATCACGTGCGCACTTTGCGGCACGCCATCGGGGAAATGCACTTCGGCTTCCACCACATCCTCGCGCGCGATGTTGAGCGGATTGAAAATCACTAGCGGAATGCCGCGGCCATCTGTGTCGAGCGCAGCGGTAACGCCTTCAACCGCACTCTTCAGTACTCCCGCGAACTGGTTCATTGAAATGACATCGTCGTTCCACGCGAACTCATATGCCCTTGGGGTCGCAGTGCCGGCGGCAAGATCGTGGAAGTGCTCTCCCATGGCCAGCGTCCACGCCCCGTTCAGTCGATCCATGGGATAGGGTCGCGCACCTAGCCACGCTGCGGTGACCGATGCTTTTTCCGCTGCGTCCGCCAGCAGCTCTTCTTTTCTGATCCATCGCTTTTGGTACGCCTCTGAAGTCAGTGAGCCCGCCGAGTGGTTGGTCAACTCCAATTCGCCCGTGTAGCGCGGCAGTTTTGCGACCTGCTCCGGCGTAATGTCGAGAAACATCTGATCCGCTTTCGCCGAGATCACATGTACTGGTCCATCTCCCACCTTTACCTCGGGCCACGCCTCATGCCGTTCACCGCGGAAAAAGAACCCATTTGCGGGCGGCAGATCGACCTCGCCTCCGGTCACAATGGCTTCGAACCTCTTCACCGACTCTTCGTCGGGAGCTCCGCCGGTGTCACCGGTTCCATAGTAGTGATAATCAGTAAACACGCCGGTAGCCTTGCCATTATTCAGCACGCGCTCGGCCCAGTCGCCCTGGTATCGCTCGCTTTCGCTTTCCGACTGTTCTGTATCGAGCGCATTGAGCTCACCGCGCAGCGAAAAGAACTCCTGCAGGTCCTTCTGGTCGAATGATTGGTGCTCTTGTCTCGACTGCTCAAGACGCTGTTGCACAACGCCAATTCTCTTCTGCAAATCCGCCACTGCGGGATTCGGAGGCTCCGGCGGCAGCGGCTTGCTCAGGTCAGTATCGATGCCTCCGCTGTAGGAGCCTGGGTTCAATCCCGCCAGGACCGATTCTCCGTCCGGACCAACCCAAACACCCACATTGAACGGTGTTCCTTCCGGAGTCTTCTCAATCGAGTCCGTTCCACCCACAGGAGCCGATGAACCCCATGTCAACTTCTGGGTTGAGAATCCCTTCACGCCGGCGTGTGCCAGGATGGTCGGCAGTGAAGCTGGA
The DNA here is from genome assembly GCA_030044455.1 of Acidobacteriaceae bacterium. Taxonomy (GTDB): domain Bacteria; phylum Acidobacteriota; class Terriglobia; order Terriglobales; family Acidobacteriaceae; genus Telmatobacter. Next base: position 4,243 of record JASHVU010000141.1, read on the forward strand.
AATCCGAAGCAATCGGGCAGCATGAATTCGGCACTCGCCTTGCCAAACTCCTTGCGGAACCATTCATTGCCGTAGAGAATCTGGCGCAGAATCGCCTCAGCGCTCGGGGCATTCACGTCGCCCTCTTCCATAGAAGAGCCGGCCGGATACCAGCGCCCCTCGGCAACGTATTGTTTGAGCCGGACGAAGTCGGCCGGATAATACTCTTTCATCATGCGATAACGATTCGCGCCGCTGAAATTGAAGATGTAGTGGGGATATTTATCAAAGAGGTTGAAGTTCTCTTCCATCGTCTTGCGCAGATATTCGTCTATGACCTGCGGATATTCCCAGCGCCATTCCGTGTCGAGATGGGCATAACCCACGACATAGAGGGTTGGCTGTTTTGAGAGGTCGGGGCTCTGTGTGCTCTGCGCCCGGGCAATAAAAGAAAAAACAAAGAACGCCAGCAGAGCGGGCGTCCACCACGCGCGAACGCGAAATTGTCCCATGATCTGTCTATCTCCGGAAGCCAGCATCGATCCCTACAAAGTCGGGAGAAGCCGCATGCGATTTTCCCTGTTCATCAGACGGCAAGACGGGCTCCCGCGTAACTTCCGGGAGCCCGTGCCACAAAACCCTGCTCAAAAGCTGAGCTTCCCTGAAACCTTCACGATTCTTGGAAAGTTCTGCTGGGTTGGACCGATCGTGCCGAAACCGCTCCAGCCGGCTCCAGGCGTGTAAACCGGGGGACCATCCCCAGGCCAGCTGTCGGGTCCCCCAAATTGCGGCGAGTTGAATGAATTGAATGCATCCAGGCGAAGAGTGAAATTCAGGCTCTCGCGAATCGGCGTGACCTTCTCCAACGAAAGGTCAAAGTTCGGGACGGTGGGCTGGCGCACTGCAGTGTCTTGCGTAGGTAGAGTTTGCAATCCCCAGGTGAAACCCTCGTGGCCCGGGATCTGTGTCCAGCAACTGCTGATGGTGGCGGCATCGTTCCTAAGCCATTCCCCCTTCCCGGGTCCGTGCGGGGGGCGCAATTGGCTTAACGGGCAACTATCCGTCCAACCGTTATTGAGCCCCACAGGCTGTCCGCTCTGCACTGCGATCACGGAGCTGAGCGTCCAGCCGTCGATGAACACTCCCACCGGCGCCGGGCGATTCGATAAAAGCGACGCGCCCTTGCCGAAGGGCAGGTCCCAGACCGGCGTGATCGAGAGGATCTGATCGCGGTCGGTACCGGCGATAATGTGCGCCAGGCCGGTACTGATGCCGCCGGGCACGGGAGCTGCTGACCCCTGGAAGGGCCACCCAAATCCATAGTTCAGATTGTTGATGGTCTTTGACCACGTGTAGGCGGATTGGAAGAAGAGCCCGCGGCTGCTCCCATAGATGTGACGGTTCACTTTGACTTCGAGGCCGTTATAGTAGTTCTTGCCGATCGGCAGGTTGTATTGTCCTACCAGGGCGGCGGTGGATCCTGACGAACAGTACTGACTGAAGGGTGCCATCAAATCGAGAGCCCATACGGTTGGAGACACTCCGCAGCCGCTCCCTCCCTGATATGCGGCGGCCACGTTGTAATAGGGATTGGGCACCTCCGCCGAAAATAAATTCGGGTTGGCGATGGCCGCCTTCCACTCTCCCAGAGTCGTATCGGCCGCGGACTTCCAAACAAACACGCGGTTCTTGTAAGAGTAATTTCCTGCATAACGGGCATCGACGACCACTTTTCCAGGCAACTCGCGCTGGAAGCCAAAGGAGAAAACCTGCTCCCAGGGTATTTTGCGTTGCGGAAAATCATAAGCAATAAAGTCGTTTCCGACATTCGACAAAAGACCTTGCGAATTCCCCGGAGGCACGATAAGACTTACACCTGCGAATGGAGATCCCGACTGGAAGGCCGAGTTGGGTGTGATGCCACTATCCGGGGAGGAAATGTAGGGGGTGGTTTCGGCGAAGCCGCCGTTGCTGCCGCCTTCCAAGCCGGCGTTATAGACCCTGCCCCAACCACCGCGGAGCACGGTCTTGGAATTGAGGGCATAAGCAAACCCGATGCGCGGACCGACGTTGCTCCAATCGGTGTAGTAGGCATCGCGAGTCTGGCCGTTGACGCCGGGAAAGACCTGGCCGCCGAGCACCTGAGTTGGGGGTGTGATTCCGGCCGCCTGCCACGCAGCGATATTGCTGGCGTTGGCGATATTGGCCATATAATTCGTATCGTTAGTGACAGGGTTGACGCAGGTCGTGCACAAGCCGGCGTCGAGAGCGTTGTGCCGGTCGCGCAGGCCGCGCTGCACATCGTAACGGATGCCCAGATTCAATGTCAGTTTCGAAGTTACGCGCCAATCATCCTGGAAATAAATACCAAAGACTGGCTGACCTTCAGCGTTGGTGCCGAACCAGTCGATGCCTCCTCCGCTCGGATACCCCAGATAGAAGTTTGCCAGGGAAGATCCATTCCCCTCACTACTATTACAAGAGTTTCCGGTCGACCCCGGAACGCTGCCCCAGCAGCCGCTGTTCGAGGGATTGTACTGGGTAAATCCCGCATTGAATTGGAAGTCGCCATTGGAGTGACCGCCAAGGTTCCAATCGCCATACGCATAATGGGCAATCGTTCCGCCGACGTGGAAGCTGTGAGATCCCTTGATCTTGGTGATATCCACGTCAAGCTCGAGATTGGTGGTGGCGTCGGCGGCATCGGAATTGCCGAAGATCGTGTTACCGCTGATGACGCCGCCGGTATAGCCGTCGCTGACTGAGACCTCCGGAACGTTTACGACGTCGGTGTTGCCCGGAAGCGGCATAGTGAGGCCGAGGGTGGAGGGGTTTTGCGCGAGCGACAAATTACCATCCGGCGATACATCTTGAAAGCGGCTGAAGGAAACCTTCGCGTCGAGCAGAAAAGTGGGTGAGAAAGTGTGCGTAACGTCCTGCCCCGCCGCCCAGTTTTCACGGATCTGGCCGATATTTCCGTTGGCGGCGAGTCCGGTAAGGCCGTTGGTGATACGGAATTCCTGGCCGGTCTGCCACTCGTAGTAGCTGTATAGCTTGGTACTGTCGCTGAGGTTGTAGTCTACGCGAACGCTGGGCTGGTAGTAGTGATAGAGGTCCGGCGCGGGCAGATAGTAGTTGCTGCCATTTGCAAAATTCGCGGCGCTCGATATATTCGGCAAGGGAATATACTTCGAAAGAATTGTCTGCGCGGTGCCGTTCACTTGCGCCAGAGGAATTGTGTCGTTTGGGAACGGGGTTTGATAAAGGTCGTTGCTGTTGCTGCAGGTATCGGCTGAGGAGCCTTCACTCGCCGGACAGGTCGCCGTGCCCGGCTGATAGATGGGAATTCCGGCCGGTTCGCCCGACGCGGGGCCAAAATGGGTGGGATCCATTGCCGACACAAGGCCGAAATCTATGCCATTAACGCCGCTCGGATTGCCGCTGAAATTGGGCCGCAGATAGGCCGGTGGCACGCTGATCGAGACGCCGTGCGAGATGGATTCGTTGTATCCTTCGAATCCGGCGAAGAAGAACAGCTTGTTCTTCTTGACCGGCCCGCCAACGGTTGCGTCGTATTGGTTTTCAACGTATCCCTGGCGGCGAATGCCGTAAAGGTTCTGCTGAAAAGTGTTGGCGTCCATGATCGTGCCTGAATATTCCTCGAACGCATCTCCGTGGAACTGGTTCCCGCCGCTCTTGGAGACGATGTTGACGGTCCCGCCCGATGTTCTGCTGTACTGGGCGTTGTAGTTGGTGGTCATCACATTGACTTCACCAATGGTGTCGAGATTGGGTGAGACGTTCCAGGCCCCGGCGTTCTGATTGAGGAAGCCGGTCTGCTGCGTGATATTGATGCCGTTGAGGGTGAACTGATTGAAGGATCCGCCGGCATCTCCATTCACAGAGCCGCCGCCAATACTGTAATTATTCGAAACATCCCAGCCGCGTGTCCCGGAATAACCGTTGGCGCCGAACTGGGTCTGCAGGAACTGGCTTCCGGGCGTGGTCCCGATCAACATATAGACCTGCCGCCCGTTGAGGGGGACCGCTTCCAGTTCCCGCTCCGGGATCAAATTGTTGCCGGATCCAGTGGTCGTCTCAAGCTCCGGGGGAGCGCTAGTGACCGTGACTTGCTCGGTGGTTGCCCCCACCTCCAGCCTGAAGTTCTGGCCGAATCCCTGCGCCGCGAACAGGCGCACATTGTCCTGGACGGAGGTCTTGAATCCCTTGGCCGTGACGCTGACAGTATAGTCACCGGGAAGCACATAAGGGATGTAGTAGGTGCCATCGTGGGTTGTTTGGGCAGTGTAGGTCGTTTTGGTACTGGTCTCGACAGCCGTAACCGTGGCATTGACGATCACGGCGCCCGTAGAGTCCGTCACCCGCCCGGACAGGGTGGCCCGAAACTCTTGCCCAAACGACGGGCTCATGCAGAACATGCCTAACGTACACAACAGGATCAGGGCCCAGCTTCTAGTCATTCCGCCAATTCGGCCTATCAAGGATGGTAAAGCGGACCGTAAAGAGCTCAGGGATCGTAGAGAATTCTCCGACGTGATTTTATGCATCTGCCACCTCCACAATTGCTTCGGTTTGCACCACGTTAGTCTTTTCAAAAGCGCATCTTACCCGTGGATTTTGTTGTTTCCGAGCGGGCCTTCGATCAGTTTGGTAACGATTCCAGACACCTATGGTAACGATTCCAAGAAACAGCAATATTCTGCAACGTCTCTTTCCCGCTGTCAACGTTTTTTAATCTGTGGGAAACCCAGGCGGGTAAAGTATGAGTTCCGCCGGCAGACCCGCTTGCCGACACATCCACTTTTCTGACGGGATCAGTCAGCTACTCGACACCCGCAAGATCTGCGCAATATGAGATGAGTATCAAGTGATTTGAGTTGCCTGACGGTATTCAGCGGCCGTTCCGCACTTCCCAGAAGCCGTTCAAACAAGAGCTCGGTTGCGGTGCGACCAATATCCTGAACGGGTTGCTGCAAGACGGTGATCGACGGTCGAAGCGTGGAGGCGAGTTCGAAGTCGTCAAATCCAACCAGTGCAATCGATTCTGGCACCGCGATCCCCAACTCTTGCAGAACCTCAAATGTGTAAATCGTCGTGCTGTTTTTGAGCGTAAATATCGCGTCGGGTGGGCAATCGGATGCGAAAAGACGCTGAATGGAACGCATCGCGGAATCGAATTCGCTGACAGAGGTGTCCAGAAGGGGTGGCAATCCAGCGCTTTTAATGGCGGCACGATAGCCACGAATACGTTCCCGAATCGTGAATAGTTCTTCCTCGCCGGTGAGGCATGCAATGCGCGTGCGACCATGCTCGATGAGATGCTGCACAGCCAGTTTGGCCGCCACGAAATTGTCAGTAATAACCGCCGGAATATTGGAGTTGGAGATTGGACGATCGATCGCGACCACGGGCATGCTTAACCGCATCAGCAACTGGGATAGAGATTTGCTGCGCGAATTGCCCGCAGCGATCATCAGACCATCGACACGATGTCTGGCCAGCATATTCACGTTCTCAATCTCGTTTTTCAGATCGTTTTGGGTTGCGGTAACGATGAGGAGAGAATCATGAGTGCGAGCCACGGCATGAGCCGCTTCAGCGCAACTCGAAAAGAAAGGATCGGCGATGCTGGGAATAATGAGCCCGATAGTCTTGGTGCGATCTCCCTTGAGTACCCGCGCCGCCTGGTTGGGCAGATAGCCCATCGATTCAATCACCCGCCTGACCTTGGCCAGCGTTTTTGGGTTCACGCAATCGCCGCCGTTGATGACGCGGGAGACGGTCGTAGTGCCGACGCCTGCTGCTCTCGCAACCTGGCTTAGAGTTGGAGGTGAATTCTTCTTCATAATGGACTTACTGCGCATATCTTGTATTTTGCCGTCGAGTTGCGATTACGAGTCTAGCAGCCATTCGATTCGATGACGAAGTCTGCACCACTTTTTCAGCCGTGATGCCTTCTCACTCTTTGTGCAGGCAGTATAAGTCCGTCACCTCTTGGGGCAAGAATGCGGAAGGCGCCAGTTCTGAGCTCAAGACTTCGGAATGATTTACGTGAGGGTGCATTGCGTCGGGCTCTCTTTTGATATCACGGCTCCCATTCTTAGCCATTTGTCAGTCGCCATTAGCCAATGTATAAGTGCCACACGACAGGGCGGCATTCGAATGCTGAAAGACAGATAAAAAGCCAGGCGCTTGTTGTCTGCGCTATACTTTCCGCAATCAGAATAAGGAGCCCCGCGAGTGGAAAAAATCTATCCTAACCGACTGAGACCAGATAGGATAGTGGCCCACAAGAGCGCTCGGCTTCGATTCGTGACCGGATTGCTTTCAGCGGGTGTCTTGCTCGTCGGGTCGGTGGGCTGCCACACGCGGCAGTCGGCCAGCGTGGCCACACGCGCCACGCAGCATCTTGATTTCAACCAGGATGTGCAGCCGATTCTCGCAGCAAACTGCTTCAGTTGCCATGGTCCCGACCCGGAGATGCGAAAGGCAGGGCTGCGGCTCGATCTCGGAGAGTCCGCATTTCGCAAACGGCCCGGCCATCCCGACGCGATCGTCCCGGGACATCCTGAGCAAAGCGAACTGATCAAGCGCATCGAATCAAAGGATCCGCATTACCTGATGCCTCAATCGTCGCAGGGCCAGGCCAAGCCGATGAAGGCTGCGGATATTGCAATTCTGCGCGAATGGATCAGAGAAGGCGCGGTTTATCGGCCCCATTGGGCCTTTGAAAAACCAGAGCGACCCGCGCTGCCGACAGTTGCGCAACAGAATGGCTGGGTCAAAACGCCGATCGATGCGTTCCTTCTCGCGCGCATGAAGAAGGAGGGACTGCATCCTTCACCTGAGGCCGACAAGGACACGCTGATCCGTCGCGTGACGCTCGATTTAACCGGATTGCTACCTACACCGGCTGAAGTGAAAGCGTTTGAAAAAGACGCTTCGCCGCAGGCCTACGAACACCTGGTGGATGGCTTGCTGTCGAGACCGGCATATGGCGAAGCGCGGGCCCGCTACTGGTTGGACTATGCGCGCTACGCCGACACCTATGGACTGCACTACGACAATAGCCGCGACATCTGGCCGTATCGCGATTACGTGATTCGCTCCTTCAACTCGAACAAGCCCTTCGATCAATTTGCGATGGAGCAGATTGCCGGCGACATGCTGCCTGCCAAGAATCTCGACCCATTGATTGCCAGCGGCTATGTGCGGCTGGGAGTGAGCAGCAACGAGGGCGGAACGATCCCTGAAGAGTTGCGCGTGAACATTGCACGCGAGCGAACTGAGGCGTTTGGCGCCACATTCATGGGGCTCACGGTGGGTTGCGCGGTTTGCCACGACCACAAGTACGATCCAACCACGCAGAAAGACTTTTACGCGTTGAGCGCCTTCTTCAACAATATTGAAGAGAAACCTTTCAACAACGATCGCCCGGTATGGGAGCCCATGACGCGAGTTCCCAAGCCGCAGAATGTTGAGGCCTTCAACCGCGTGCTGGCCCATCGGTCAGAGTTGGCGGAACGCATGCGGGCCATGCGTCTGGATGAAAGCACGCTGGTAGAACAATGGATTCGTTCTGGAAAGAATGCGCCTCGTCCAGTTTCAACTGACAAACTTGAGATGCGTCTCCGCCTGGATGAGGGCGGCGGTGAAGTGTTGAAAAACAGCGCGCCCCACGCGCAGACTGCGAGTTTCCCGATCGGCAAGCTGAAGCCGCAGTGGGGCGAGACAACCTGGCTGTGGCCCGACATGCGCATGGAGACGAGCACGCACATCTTGCTGGGCCAGACCGGGGATTACGAGTGGAACCAGGCATTCTCGTCGGGGGGATGGTTTATGGTGCGCTCGGCACCAAACTATCACCTCGACAGTGCCAAGGGCTCGCTGATTGCGAAGATGGACACTACCCAGCACAACCGTGGATGGGATCTCTCGCTCGACAACGGCAACATCATAGTGAATCTGGTGAACGAGGGACCGAAGGACCTGCCCAATCCCAAGCCGCCCGCCGCCAAACCGCCCGCCAATCCCAAGTCGACCGCCAAGCAGAAAGACAAGCCGAAGGATGAACCGAAGCCGCCTGAGCTCAAGGAGGTGTTTCAATATCCAACGCCTACTGATCTGACCAAGCAGGATCTTGCGCCCAACAAGCCAAAGGAAAAGGAAGACCCGAAAAAGAAAGCAGAAGAGGCAAAGAAGAAAAAGGAAGAGGCGAAAAACAAGAAGCCCGATGAGCCCAAAGAACCTGAAGACAAGACTCCTTTTGTCGCGGCCAGGGTGACGACGCTTGAACCGCTGCCGGTGGATGGCCGCTGGCGTCACATCTTCTTCACCTACGATGGCTCAGGCAAAGCTTCGGGGATTCACATCTATGTTGATGGAAAGCCGGTTGCGACGAAGGTTGTTTACGATTCGCTGGCGCAGTCAACCATCCGCACGCAGGCCCCGTTGCAGCTCGGCATGCGCTATCCCGAAGTCAATCCCGCACGCGAGGCTCGCTACCAGGATATTCGTTTGTACCAGCGCGCGCTGACTGCCGACGAAGTGAAACGGCTGCCGTTTGAAGACTACGTGGCGGAGATTGCGCACAAGCCCGCCAATATATGGACTCCCGACGAGCGGCACGTCGCCTCAGAGTATTACTTCAACAACGTCGACAGATCGTTCCGTGAAATGATGGCGCAGATCGAGCAGCTCAATGCGCAGTTGGTCAAGCTGTCTGAAGGCGGCGACCTGACCATGGTTTCGTGGGAGAAACCATCGATCGCGTATGCGCATGTGTTGACCCGCGGCGTTTATACCGCCCGCACTGAGAGGGTTGAGGCGAACACGCCGCACTTTCTTCCCGCCCTGCCTGCAGGCGTGCCACACGATCGCCTGGCGCTCGCGAAGTGGACGGTGAGCCCTGAAAACCCGCTCACAGCGCGGGTCACCGTAAATCGCATGTGGAACGAGATCTTCGGAACCGGAATCGTTGAGAGTACCGAAGACTTTGGCATCATGGGGCAGCGGCCGTCGAATCCCGAGCTGCTTGACTGGCTGGCCGTTGAATTTCGCGAGAGCGGGTGGAACGTGAAACACATGTACAAGTTGATGGTGATGTCGGCGGCCTATCGGCAAAGCGCGAAGTCGACGCCCGAACAACTTGCGAAAGACCCGAAGAATCTGCTTTTATCGCATGGACCGCGGTTCCGCATGGATGCGGAGATGTTGCGCGATGTGGCGCTCGAATCCGGCGGCTTGCTCATCGATAAAGTGGGCGGGCCGAGCGTAAAACCTTACCAGCCCGCGAATATCTGGGAGCAGATCGGCATTGGCGGCAGCGATAC
>JASHVU010000142.1 GCA_030044455.1 Acidobacteriaceae bacterium
AGCAGCGACGGCAATCAAGGGTTGCCTTGGATTCAGATTTCGGCAGAATATTGGTCGCGATTCTTTTGCTCTACCGGAATCCGCGGTTGCCGGAACCGTCGAGAAGCCGTGGGCTTGCGCGTATTCAAGGCAATCATAGATCACCTCAGCGAGGAGACTCGTTGCGGCCCGAAGGGTGACACGCATCACGGGCAATCCTCTTTCACCAGGCCCATACTTCTGCCCAGAAATCCAGTGAGGTGGCCTGTATGAGCCCATCCTGCTTGAAATGCGGAACCCATCTTGAGGCCGAGTGGAGCTTTTGCCCTCATTGTGGGGCAGGGAATCAGCCGCCCTCTCCGCCCGCACCGCGCGACCACGAGAATGCGCCGGTTACGGGTGCGTTCAGCGGACTACTGCTCGGCGTCATCGCCGCGCCCGTGCTCATCATTGCCGGCGCCTTGCTCTGCCTTACCGGACTAGGCGCCTTTGCCGGTGTGCCTATGATCATTGCCGGCTTCTTTGCTCCTCTTGCCGGCCCGTTCTTCGGCTCCGGTTCGGTCAGCGGCAAGTGTCCTTGGTGCGGCGCCCATATCTCCAGCCTCAAGCACTCGAAGGAATTCGTCTGCCATGCCTGTAGCCAGCATGTTGTAGTGCGAAACCGGGAACTGGTGAAGGCCGCGTAAGCGCAGCATTCCGGGTTCCCCGGCCCGATCCCAGGAACAATCCAACACATCCCGGTGTCTAACTGCTTGAGTCGCGTTCCCCGCGTTGCGCTCAAAAACCGTACGCCGCAAATCTGTATTTCTGGCCAAACGATCGTTAAAACGTCCAATAAGTATTAAGCCGTTTGGATCGATGAAAGAGGTCTCATGCTTCGTACACTCTTTTTGCGGCGGGTCTGTGCCGCCCTCGCGCTGATTGCTGCGGGCGCTGTCACGGCTGTTGCGCAATCCCCAACTGCGCCCTCCGCTCAACCAAACGTGAACACTGTAACCGTGCCGATCGGCCAATCCGCAGTCTCCACGCCCCCTGCGGCTCCTGTTGCCCTCACACCGGGCGAAATCTACAAGCAGGCAATGCATCCACTCGATGTGGTCCGCGGTGAACTCGGCAACTGGTCTGACCCTGAGTTGCAGGCCCTTGGCGTGGGGGTAAAGATGGCTCGCGAAGCCTGTGACAGTGCCAAACCAGAGAGCTACAAGGGCGACGATCTCTATGACCTCGCGCGCCTCTGTGCCCTCGGTCAGGACTGGGCTCAAACCTACACTGTCGCCCAGGACTATATCGCCGCCCTCGACTATACCCACCGCGCACAGGCTTACGTCATCAGCGTCAGCGCGCTGGTTCATATTCGCGATATCGACACGGCCGTCGCCACCGCGCGCACCATGCTGCGCAGCCTGCCCTACGACGCCGAAGTGGCGTACTCTATCCGCTCGCTCAAGGATTATCTCGAACAGTCGGGCAATCCCGCGGCCCTCACGCTGGCCGAATTGGAACACCCGGCGATCGTCAATGCGCTCAAGCAGGGCGTCCCGCTCAAGGCCCAGAACAGTGAAGCGGTCATGAGCATCGGCGCACTCTTTGAATCGGGAATGGAACTGGCCTTCATTGATCGTTACGCGGGCGACGATAAAGCTGCGGGCGCCACAATCTCAGATCTCGAAGACGCCCTCGGCACCAAGGCTCAGTTCTCTGGCGCCGATTGGCTTCAGATCTCTCGCGTGCGCGCCGAGTACAATCTCATCGGCTGGCGCCTACCCCAGATCGACATCGAGCGCTCGCTCGAGACCAAGGCTGCTAAGGTTCCCACGCCGGCAGGCGCTGCCCATACGCAACACATTCCGGTTCTAACAGAAACTTCGGCTTTGGTGCCGTCCATCAACGGGCCCGACTTCGGGTCGGCGACCGTTCTTGTTCTCTTTCCCGACTGGTGCGCGCAGTGCCGCGCCATGATGAAGACCGTTACCGAGTTCGCAACCCTCAACGCCCAGACACCCATCCACGCATGGGGTCTGATGTATCCTGACGCGCTGCAGAATCCAGACGATCCCGCAGCGGAATCGAGCGCCAAGGAGCTCGAAGGAACCAACACGCTCATCGTTTCGCCAGTTACGGCCGCCCGTTTCGCGCCCATCGACTTTCCGCTGGCGATCGTTGTCGATCACTCCGGCGTGGTCCGCTTCATCGGCCCCATTCCCACTGACTCGTTCAACGGCAACGGGTACATGGAGCGCATCATCGTTCGCATGGCAACCGCAGAAGCCGCCTCGCAGAAGGCAAGCGAAAAAGGGAACTGAGGGCCGTTGCCGATCGCCGGTCGGCCCTCTCGCTTCTGGGATCTAAATCTGCCCTGCATCATTCTGTACGCAGTGCTTGTATGGGATTGATTCTGGTGGCGCGCCTGGCAGGCAGCCACGCGGCGGCAATGGTCATTACTGCGACCGCGACGATGGATGTAGACATGGCCACCGGATCGAGCGGGCTCAGTTCAAAGAGAAGACTCTTGAGAATGCGCGTGGAACTTAGGGCAATTGGAACGCCGATGGCGAGGCCCAGGACCAATAGAAGCAGGCTCTCGCGCAGCACCAGCCACAACAACTTGCGGGACTGCGCGCCAAGCGCCAGGCGGATGCCCAGTTCGCTGGTGCGGCGGGCAACAGAGTACGACAGCAGGCCGTAGATTCCGATGCATGCCAGGAATACGGCAATGACCCCAAAAAAGCTGGTGAGACGGGCAATCAGCGTTTGCTGCGCAATCGATCGTTCCACCTGCTCGTCGAGACTGCTTATGCTGTCGACCAGGATGTTTGGATTGATCTGAGCAATTGAACTGCGAACGCGGGAGACGATTTCCTGCTGGTTTGCACCCGGGGTGTAACGTACGGCGAAGTTGCTGAAGAAGCCAACGTTCTGTGTGCAGGGAAAATACGCGGCCATTAGCGAGCCTTCGTCGAGCGATGTGTATTTTGCGTCTTTCACTACACCAATGACTTCCTTCTCGCCGGGCTTGTCAGGCATCTCTCCAACGCCAAAGCGATGGCCGATGGCCGAGCCATTGGGAAAGAATCGGCGCGCCATCGATTCGTTGATCACGGCCACTCCGGGCGAGTTCTGTGTATCCTGTGCATTAAACGTGCGGCCTGCAACCAGCGGAATGCCCATGGTCGAGAAGTATCCGTTGCCGGTGATATTGAACCACACCGCCTCGGCGTTCGCCGGGGTCCGCGGCACTCCCTGGAACAGAACCAGGTCGTTCCAGCCGCCGGTGTTAAACGTGAAAAAGGCAAAGCTGTCCGATTGGACGCCGGGAATGGCTTGCACGCGCGACTCGATTTGTTCCTGAAGGTAGACAGATCGGATCTCGTCGGGCGAGTGGTGAGGAAGGTTGGCGGTACTGGAATCAAGGAAAAAGATGAGCACGTTGTGCTTGTCGAAACCGGTATCGATGCCGGTGAGATGGATAAGGCTGCGAACAAAAAGCCCCGCGAAAACAAGAAGCAACACAGAAAGCGCGATTTGGCCGACGATGAGCGAACGGGCCAGCGTGCCGCGCGCCGAAACCGAGGAACTGCCTCGGCCGTCCTTCAGAGCGGGAGTGAACTCGAAGCTGGTGGCTCGAAGCGCCGGAAGACATCCGAAAAGCAGCGCGGTGAAAATCGTGAGCCCGAGTGTGAAGACCAGCACGCGCAGGTCGGGATTCAGATTCAGCGGAACCGGCTCAGGGCCGGGCGTGGCCATTTGGAACAGGAAAACGCTCGCTTTCCATGCCAGCGCAACGCCTGCCGCAGCTCCCGCCACGGAGAGAAGAACAGACTCAATGAGAAGTTGGCAGGCGATGCGGGCGCGCGATGCGCCAAGGGCCATGCGCACGGCGATCTCGCGTGTGCGAGCCACACCCCGCGCCAGAAGCATGTTAGCGATATTGGCGCAGGCTATCAGCAACACCAGCGCGACAATGGTCATCAGGATCTTGAGCGGCAGCGAAAACTGAAAGCTCATCGGAGAAATTCCATGGCTGCCGGGCGTGAGATCGAAACCGGCGTGGGCGATGTCTTCGAGGTGCTTTTGCGACGGTTGCGCGCCCAGGTAACTGCGCATGATCTGTTTGAATAGGAGGTTGGACTCCGCATTGGCCTGATTGAGAGTTACACCAGGCTTGAGCCGCCCAAATAGATCGAGAGGCTGAAAGAATTTGTTTCCGAATGTATTCGCGCTGGGACTCACCTGGTCAGCCATCGAGAGCGGAATCCAGAGATCGGCGGATTGGCCGACCGTTACTCCGGAGAATCCCGGGCGCGCTACCCCAACCAGCGTGTAATTCTGCGACCGAATGCGGATGGACTTGCCCAGCGCCGAGGCGTCGCCATTTAACTGGCGCTCGAACCATGCGTAGCTGGCGACCGCAACCGGACCTGCGCCCGGAGCGCTGTCGTCGGATTCAATAAGGTTGCGCCCCAGAAATGCAGGCACGCCGAGCACGGAAAAGTAGCTGCCTGAAACCAGATCGACACGAGTGGTCTGGTAGGCTGAGCCCGCGATGGAAGCCTTGGTTACAGTCTGAGTGCTGTTGACAGCGGCAATTCCTGAAAAGGAAGTAGATTGCCGGCGAAGATCGTGAAAAAAGGAATAAGAAAATAGCCGCCACTGATGGTTATCGGGAATTCCGAGGGTGGCGCCCTGAGCCCTGCCGTCGCCAAACAGCACGAGCTCGCTGGGATTTTGAACCGGGAGTGGCCGCAGCAGAATGGCGTTGACCAGCGTAAAGATGGCCGTGTTGGCGCCAATGCCCAACGCGAGCGACAGTAGGGCAATTGTAGTAAAACCAGGGGATTTGATTAATTGGCGAAACCCAAAGCGGATGTCCTGCGCCAGGTATTCGAACCACAGCGTCCCGCGGCGTTTGCGACAGTCTTCTTTGATCTGTTCCATGGCGCCAAATTCAAGCCGTGTAAGACGACGAGCCTCGCTTTCGGAAATGCCCGACCGAATCTTTTCGGCGACCTGCGTATCAAAGTGGAATCGCAACTCCTTATCAAGATCTTTCTCGAAACGCTTGCGAGCGAAAAGCCCCCAAAGCCAGGTCATGAGATTCCCTCCAGTGTTCCCTTCAGAATCAGGCCGACGACGTCGGTGAGGCGGCTCCAGTTCTCGGTTTCAGCCTTGAGATGGGCGCGCCCCGTCGCAGTGAGTTCGTAGAATTTGGCTTCGCGGCCAGTCTCGGATGCCTTCCAAGTGGCCTTGAGCAGCTTCTTGTATTGGAGGCGATGAAGTGCCGGATAGAGCGAGCCCTGCTGCACCTGCAACGCCTCGCGCGACATTTGCTGAATTCTCTGTGCTATCGCGTAGCCGTGAATGGGCCCGAGCGCCACAACCCTCATGATGAGCAGATCGAGGGTTCCCTGCGGGAGATCGAATTTGTCTGCCGGGTTCATACCTGTGACTTCTACATATACACCTGAACGTGTAGAAGATCAAGGTATGCCACTTCAGCCGGGTCACCGCAAGGCGCCT
>JASHVU010000143.1 GCA_030044455.1 Acidobacteriaceae bacterium
AGTCGTCACCTACTCGTAAGCATTTGTTCGGTAACGGTTCCAGTAGAGTCGCTAACCTGCATTTCTCACCGGCCGCACGCGTGGCATACCCCTCCCTCCTTATCCGATACCCCCGGCCCCAGCCAAAAGTCTCAAAGTCTATTGTTTTCATCGCGATCGAGGGTGGACTTGGTTGCCAGATCTATTGTTTTCAGGCAGATAGGATCGGCTGGTCTGCCGAACTGCGGCCTGAAAAGCTCCTAACTGCTTTCAGGATAGAACAATGGGGGGAAATAACCGGCAAAGTGGGTGGCGATGCAAGTATCTTTTGAATGAGAGTGATAGAGGAGGAAGGCGGCAGGCTGGGTATTGACTGCGACATGATCGGTTTGGGGTGAAATGCAGCCAGGTTCAAACGAACCACGGGTGCGCTCCCGTCTTTTATGATTCACTGTTCCACTTTGCTCACTCTGGAGCGTTTTGAATGAATTCCGACTCTGTTGCCTGGCTTTATTCACCGCGCCGCTTCGGCCGGCTGTTCTCAATTGCATTTCTTCTTGCGTTTGCTCCTGTTCTGCTCGCAGCAAAGACCGTTGTTTTCTGGCAGCCGGGTTTCCCGACCGTCGACAGCGAGTCTGTTGACCGCAATGCGCTCAACCAGGCCCTGGCCGGAACCGGCGCCGTATTTGCCGATATCAAGACTCTCAACGATCCTGCCACATTCGAAGGCGCGGATTTGCTGGTCCTACCCTACGGCTCGGCGGTGCCTACGGATGCGTGGACGGCGATCAGAACATACTTGCGTGCCGGCGGAAACCTGCTGGTGATTGGCGGCCAACCGCTGCATGTGCCTGTCACCGAAGTCAATGGCAAATTCGCGCAGGAAGAGCCTCAGGATACCTATGCACGCGCCCTTGAATTCAACCACACACTCCCAGTTCCGGTTCCTTCATCGGCGCATTTTGAGTGGAAGCACGGCTACGCATTTGCTCAAACGCCCGTGATTCGCGCGCGCCGCTATTTTTCAGTTGAAGGCCATCTTGATGGGCTCGGTTACATGGTCGACTCGACAGGCCTGCTGGCGGCTGCGCCCGTAATTGTTGCGAATTATGGATGGGGACCGATGGCGGGGGCTCGCGTAGTTGCGCTCGACTTCGATCCCGAGCCCGGCTATTGGGATAGCGCAGACGGAATTGCACTGATCGCGCAGGCGGCGCGCCATGCGAGCCAGGGTGCGACGATGTTTTCGGTTGAGTTGCAGTTCTCGGCGATCCGCCCCGGCGAGACGCCACAGATCACGGTTCATCTGCGCAGCCCGCACCTTGAAAAGACCCATGCGAAACTCGCCGGCGAAGTGAGAGTCCAAATCAGTTCTGAAAATGGACTCGTCGATTCCGTAACGGTTCCCGTTGCCGATGCGACGGCGGCCAATCTGCCGGTTCCGGCAAAAGGCGATCTCGCCTCCGGCTTCTACAGGGTTTCGGCAACCTTCAGCTCGGACGGCGGGTTCAGGGAGTTTTATCAAAACGGCTTCTGGGTTGAGCCGAATTCGGCTGTAAACGCCGGCCCGGTGATTGGGGTGAGTGGCGACTTCCTCACTGAAGATGGCCAGCCTTTTCTGCCCGTGGGTACCAACTACTTCACAACGGAGGAAAATGGTTGGGACTTCTCGAGCCCGCGCAATGCGTGGGTGTGGGAGAAGGATTTTGCGGAGATGGCGGCGCACGGGGTGAGCTTTGTGCGGACCGGGGTGTGGTTCCCGAACACCAGCTTTGTGGACAAGGACGGTGGAGTCAGCGAGCGCTTCCTGCGCAATCTCGAAGCGTATCTGCTGTGCGCGCAACGGCACAAAATTGCGGTTAACTTCACCTTCTTCGCTTTCACGCCGAAGTACGATGGCTCACTGCGCGGCAAGAAGCCGGAACCGCTGGTGCCGAATCCTTATCTCGATCCGGCATCGCTTGCAACTGAAAAGACGTACGTGCGCTCGGTTGTCGATCACTTCAAAGATGTGCCGTTTCTCTCCTACGACCTGATCAATGAGCCTAGTTTCTCGAATCCCTACCATGTATTTCAGGGCAGCTATCCCAACGGCGACCCGGCCGAACTTGCGGCCTGGAGGAAATGGCTGAGCCAGAAATACGACGGCAAACTCGATGCGCTGGCGAGCGCGTGGCGCGTTACGCCCGATAGACTTGGCGGCTTCGATGCCGTGCCCTTGCCCAGGCCGCAGGATCTTGCAGCGGGTAGCGGGGATAATCGGTACGGCAATGCGGATGAGGTTCGCGCCCTCGATTACAACCTTTTCGCACAAGACATGTTCGGCGATTGGGTGCGTTCGATGGTTGCGCTCATTCGCTCGACAGGCAGCAAACAGTTGATTGACGTGGGGCAGGATGAAGGCGGCGTGACTGATCGCGTACTCAACCAGTTCTACGGCAGCGTGGGGGTTTCATTCACAACGAATCACACCTATTGGCAAGACGATGCCTTACTGTGGGATTCGATCGCGGCCAAACGCGTGGGCCAGCCCAACATTACCGGCGAGACCGGCTACCAGCCGGTGTGGGCGCCCGATGGCACGTGGCGCTATGACGAGCAGACGGGCCTCGGGCTGATTGAGCGCAAATGGGCACTCGGCTTTGCGGCCGGATCGAGCGGCGCCCTGCAGTGGGACTGGGCGCGAGAGGGCGACTTCGGCATCGAGCGCAGCGACGGTTCGGCCAAGATCTGGGAGAACCAGATGCAGGCGCTGGGAGAATTTGCTCGCAAAGCCGCGCCGTTTGCAACTGGATTCGAGTTGCCGCAAGTTGCGCTGGTTCTGCCTCAGTCGCTGCAGTTGTCGGTAGAAAACGGATTCGCGATCGAAGCACAGCAAGCGGCTGTTCGCGCGCTCTATGGCTACGCGCGCAGCGAGGCCTATGCGGTTGGCGAATACCAGATCGATCAGCTCGGCTCGCCGAAGCTGATTCTGCTTCCGTCTCCGTTCGGACTTACGCAACACGCGTGGCAGGCGATTCTCGATCATGTGAAAGATGGCGCGGTTCTGCTTGTCACAGGACGGTTCGATGGAGACGCCCATTTGCATGCCACCGGCAGGCAATCTGACCTTGGACTCGACTACCAAATTAAGCTGCTCACCGCGCGCGATGAATGGATGCGCTTTCCCGGTGGAGACGAGCAACTTGTCTTCTCGGGCAGCAAGACAACTTACCTGAACCGTGCCGAGTTGCGCGACGGCGGCGACTGGGCCGAGAAGTCTGTCGGCCAAGGCAAGATTCTCTTCTCGACGCTTCCGATTGAGCTTAACGATAACCTGGCCGCGGTGGGCGACGTCTATCGTTACGCGCTGAAGGCTGCCGGCGTGGATCGTGTGTACAGTACCAACCTCACCGATCCCGGCATTCTCATCTGTCCCACGCAGTATCCTGACGCGACTCTCTATGTTATTACCTCTGAGACCAACCAGAAAGAGGTGGATTTCACCGATCTGCGCAGCGGCAAACATCTGATCGGCTCGCTCGGAAGCGGTGAGGCTGCGATTGTTCTTGTCGGCAAGGACGGCAAGCTGATTGCGAGTTACAACTGGCAGGGCGAGTAACCCCCATGAATGTTGGGCTGTCGCCGGCTTCGTTGAGGGCGGTTTCTCTCCGCAGACGACCGCAGCAGCTGTGTCGCGCCGCCCCGACGAAATAACAAATCCGGTGCTAGAATGGCGGCCAGCATTCCGGAGTGGGTTTTAAGCGCGTCTCTGAATACGCATTCAAAATGGAATGCACCTGAACAATTCGAGGCAGGCCTGATGAACGATTTCGATCGGCTGGTAACTCATGCAACACTTTCGGCGGTTTGCCTGTGGCTTGCTGCGCTTGGCGGCTCGGCAGCTCTACCCGCTCAGGGACCTGATGCAGTAACACCCTCGATCACTGTCACTCCCAGCAGTACGGTCATTATCGGGACCCAGCAGCAATTCAATGCGAAGGCGAGTGGATTCGGTACTACGAGCACCGCAGTTAACTGGTCGGTCTCGGCACCCGCGGGCAACAACCTGAGCCCGGGCGATATCAGCTCGACCGGACTCTACAACACGCCTTATCCAGCTCCTGCAACCGTCACGATTACGGCTACCAGTGTCGCCATGCCTACGGTGAAAGGCAGCGTGACGGTAACGCTGAGCGAGGCGGCGAGTGCTCAAGGACCTGCGCTCACCGTCGATGCCGGTAACAAGACGCATGCCATCAGTCCCGATATCTACGGCATGAACGCATTCTCGATGGCTTCCTCGCTGGGCAAGGCTGTGAATCTGCCCGTTGACCGATTTGGAGGCGACGGAACTTCGCTCTACAACTACAAACTCGATGTCACCAGTGCCGGCAGCGACTGGTACTACAAGAACAGCGTTGAACACGGAGGCACACAGGACAACAGCTCATTCAATACCCAGGTGAAAAACGACAGGGCGGTTGGCGCCAAAACCATGGGTACCGTGCCCATGGAAGGATGGGTGGCAAAGGCCGGCGTTGGCTGCAGCTTTCCGGCTTCGATCTACCCGAACCAGGTAAAGTTCGATCCCTACGACAAGAAGTGCGGCAACGGCCTCTATCCCTTGGGAACCAACGGCTGCACGGATGCGAAAGGATGCGAGATTGCCGGCAACGATCCGACGCTGATCGCCGAGCCCATCGACAATGCATCGTGGGCACAGGGTTGGGTTACATATCTGGTGGGAAAGTTCGGGAACGCAGCCCACGGCGGCGTGGCGATCTATTCCCTTGATAACGAACCAGCGTGGTGGGATGGCGGGCATCGCGATGTGCATCCTTCGCCTTCGACCTACGACGAGGTGACCAACAACGGCATTGCCACGGCGAAAGCGATCAAGACCGCCGATCCCACCGCCGCAGTCAGCGGACCTGTGGTTGACTTCTGGTGGAATTATTTCTATTCGAAGAAGGAAATCGAAAGCGGATGGAAAACCGCGCCTTGCCACCAGGCGTGGAGCAATCCCACCGATCGCGCGGCGCACGGCGGCGTTCCGTTCATCGAGTATTACCTAAGGCAGTTCAGCGCGGCCTCGACTACTTTCGGCGCGCGCCTGCTTGACTATCTCGACCTGCACACTTACTTTGCCGGCAGTTACAACGGCCACGATATCGGTCTGGCGCCGGCGGGAGATACGCAGGAGCAGGAAGTAAGGCTGAATTCGACGCGCGCTTTCTGGGACCCTACCTATACCGACCCGGAACATCCGCAGCCGAACTATCCGACCGATGCGAACCACACATCGAGTTGTAATGTTCCACTGCAGGCTCCGCAACTGATTCCGATGGCGCAGAAATGGGTGGCCGCAGATTATCCCGGGACGAAGATCGCGATTACTGAGTACAACTGGGGCGGGCAGGAGAACGTGAACGGCGCCGTGGCGCAGGCCGACATCCTTGGCATCTTCGGCAAGTACGGACTCGATCTCGCCACATTGTGGGGTCCTCCGGATCCGGTCAAACAGGCTCCGGGGCTGATGGCATACGAGATTTACCGCAACTACGACGGCAATGA
>JASHVU010000144.1 GCA_030044455.1 Acidobacteriaceae bacterium
GGTCCCGACGCGCTCCTGGTCCACAGAATTCATCACATCGGTGGTGAGGGGAGCGACGGTAAGCGCCATGCCGAATGCGAGGACCATGATCGGTGGGAAAATGACGCTCCAGTAATTATGTCTGGCGGTGGGCAAGGCAAGGAGCACGAAGCCCACTGCAACAACGAGCGGGCCGACAATCAGTGGGATTCTTGCACCATAGCGCGCGACAAGTCCGCCGGACCAACGTGAAAGAAGAAACATGGTGAGAATCATGGGAAGGATGGCGGCTCCGGTCGCCGTTGCGGAGTATTGCTGCACCTGAATCAGATTCAAAGGAAATAGGAAGAAGAAAATACCGAGGGCTGAGTAGAGAAAAAAGGTGAGCAGGTTTGCGCCGCTAAAATCCCGGCTACGAAAAAGAGCGAGAGGGACCATCGGAGAGCTTGTATAGGCTTCAAGCGCAACAAAGCCGGTGAGGCAAGCAACACCACCGATCAGGCTGACGAAGACCCAAGGGTTTTGCCAACCCAGGTTGGCGGACTCGATGCAGCCGCAGACAAGGCCACCGAGCCCGAGGGTCGCGAGGAGCGCCGCTGACCAATCCACGCGATGTGCGACTGCACTGCGGGCCTCCGGAACCCGCCATACTGAAATAATGATCACCGCCGCGGCAAGTGGTACGTTGATAAAAAATACCCAGCGCCAGGATGCATGCTCCACAAGCCATCCCCCGAGAACGGGACCGATGGCCGTGGTGATCGCAGTAAAACCGGACCACGTGCCGATGGCCTGACCGCGGCTCTTCTCGTCGAAAGCTGTGCTGATGATTGCGAGACTGCCCGGCACCAAAAGCGCGGCGCCCACACCCTGAAAACCGCGGGCGATGATCAGCAGGTGGATATCCGGCGCGATTCCGCAAACAACGGAGACCAGAGTGAAGATCGTCACCCCAGTCAGAAAGATCAAGCGCCGGCCAAAGACGTCACCCAGTGAGCCGCCGACCAGAATCAATGCACCCAGAAACAGTCCATACGATTCGACCACCCATTGCACGTCGACCACGGTTGCGTGGAAGCTCGCTTCGAGCGCCGGCAGCGCTATGTTTATCGCAGTGCCGTCGATAGAAGCCATGCTGGACGCAAGAATGGTTGCGACGAGGATCCAGGGTCTGACCGATTCTCGGCATTCGACATGAGCTTCTCCAGAGAGACTTACGTTGTCGCAGGGGGTCCTCATGGCACTATAGCCATTCCTCTCACTTTTCTATAGCACTTGGATTCTCCGTTGGTACAACATGGCATGTCGCTCATCGACACAGGGTTCCCGGTAGAATGCAGTTTTTCCTAAGGAGCCTTGCCCCTTAGCCAATCCGATACTGACCACCGTCGACGACAATCGCTTGCCCGGTGATAAACGCAGCGTCGTCACTCGTCAGGAATAGAACCGCACCGGTAACATCCTCGGGGTCACCCAGCCGCTTGATCGCCTGCTGTCCCCAGGTGGCGCGTTTTTCTGCTTCGGATTGGAGTGCAGTCGCCTGTGTATTGATCAGGCCTGGCAACACCGCATTCGCGGTAATGCCATCGTTTGCCACGTCATTTGCCAAGCCTCTCATGAATCCAATGATCCCCATCTTTGTGGCGATATAGTGGCTCATGCCTGGTATGGCTAAACCAACCATATTTGACGAAATGCCAACGAAGCGGCCCCACTTCTTTCTCCTCATCCCGGGCAGGGAGTACGTCACACTCAGAAAGTGGGAGTCCAGGTTCGTTGCCATGGTCTTTCTCCAGGTCAGCAGATCGAGGTCGTCGATTGAACGATTTGGGAAATAGCCGGCGTTGTTCACGACGATGTCCACCTCGCCGACCTCTCGAGCTTTTCCGGCCACTGAACGCCATTGTTCTTCCTGCGTCACATCAAGTTCAAGTGCGTGTCCCGAAGGTCCAATCTTCTCTACGGTATCGTTCGGCGGGCGGAGGTCGGTTGCAATTACTCGTGCTCCTCGTTCAGCCAAAGCCAGTGCGATGGCCTGGCCGATTCCTTGGCCGGCGCCGGTAACCAGCGCAACTCGCCCATCGTGCGTTCTAATCGAGGTTTTCATCCTTCTCGCCTCCAGCCTTCGCGCGCTCTCTTCAGTCCTTGGTTTGTCTCCAGTTGGCGGTTCCCGATCAATGGCTCAAGGAACCAGAACAAGCTTACCTGTCGTCTTGCGCCCCTCGAAGAGCGTGTGGACGCGACTCGCATCGGCCAATGGGTACTTCGAGACCTCAACTTTGAGGCTTCCGTCCATCAGAGATTTGAAGAGCTCTTTCAATGCGCTCGGCACGCGATGCAGATTGATCCCGAGGTTGAAACCGCTGAGTGACAGGTTCTTCCCAATCATTACCGACGGCGCCACGGCCGGCAGTGGCGCAACGTGTTTGTCTATGCGAAGTCCGTAGATGATCCATCGTCCGAACTGACCGAGCAGCGGGAAAGCCTCACTTGCCAGATCGCCGATGGAGTCGAAAAATACCTGCACACCTTCCGATCCCGCCACTTCAGAAACCTTGGCAGCCCAGCCGGGCTTGCCATAGTCAATGACATGGTCGGCGCCCAAGCCTTTCACGAAATTGACCTTCGATTCGGAAGCAAGGCCAATCACGGTCGCCCCCTTAGCCTTAGCCAGCTGCACCGCGAGGCTTCCAACGCCCCCAGCCGCGGCTGTAATCAAAACCTTGTCGCCCCTCTTCACTTGGGCCTGGTCAAGCGCCAGATATGCTGTCAGGCCCTGCACAAGCACGCCGGCAACCAGCGCAGGGTCAAGAAGTTTCGGAAACGGGATTGCCGTCGCGGCGGGAATCACCAGATGTGAGGCGTATCCTCCGCCCAGGGCAGTGATGGCCGCAACAGTATCGCCTATTTTGAATTCTTCTACACCTTTACCAACTTCCCTGACGATTCCGGCAATTTCGAGCCCCGGGGTGAACGGCGCTTTCGGGATTGCCGGATAGGACCCATTCCGGGCAGCGATGTCTGTGTAGTTGATTCCCGCAGCCTGCACCTCGACGAGCAGCATGCCATCTCCCGACGTTGGTGTTTCCTTTTCGACGACCGTGAGAACCTCCGGGCCACCGAACTTTGAAGCTTCGGCGTATTTCATTCTGTTGATCTCCTGTTTGGAACAACGTTCATGCACGCTAAAGCCGCCGGAGCGATTTCGTTCAGATCAGGCTGACGAGCATTCTTCAGCGAAGACACGGCCTTAGCGCGAGGCCGGTTCCTGCGCTTAGACCAGTTCAACGAGAGCCTGGGGAAGGACTCTTGTCGAAGAAGAGATAAATCGCTGCAATCCGGCCGTCCCGGGCGACGATGAAGTCCGTACCGGCGATTTCAGGAGCCTTCCCAGGGCTGCCCTCTGTCCATTGGATTCGTCCACCATTCCCCACTTCTTCTGGCTCGCCAATCGGTTGATATCGAAAATCAGGGTGTTTCGCCCTGAGGGTGCCCGCGATGCGATCGATCTCGTCGCGGCCTCGGAAGACATTCTTGAATGGGTCATAGAAAACCACGTCTTCGGCGTAGATTTCATTGATCGCCGCGCGCCTGCGCGCGGGGTCGTTTTCCCCGAAAACGTCCTGAAGGTTGCGTGTAAGCAAGGTGGATACACTGTTGGACATGGTTTGTCGCCTTTCTGCTTGAAATGCATCTTTAAAGGATCCCGATTCCATCGTTGGATGTGCCCGGACGATATTCGTCTCAACAAAGGTCGACCTAGCCAATGCCATGATGAACGAGAATCCGGCAAGTGCGAGGGCGGCACTGATTTTCATGTGAGCCTCCACCTACTTCTCCAACCAATAACCGGTATTAAAACTCCGGCGACCTTGGTCGCAAATCAAGTCTCGGCTTCATGCGCTCTTCAGAAGTGCATTCCAATCCTGCGTCTTCGCCCAAGACTCGAAATCGTGGAAGGCGACGTCGGGAAACTCACGGTGGAGCGCGGCGCGATCCACAGCAAAACCGACGCGGTCGAACCACTCGTACATATTGACGGCATCCTCGCCCATGCGCTGGCGAACGACATCGAGCGGGATCTGGTAATAGCTCAGGGGACGGTCGGTGACGCGCGAGAGAATGGCCACGGCGTCATTTCCCGTGAGTTCGTCTCCCGCGAGGTCGAAGCGCTTGCCAGTGAAGCGACTGGCGTCCTCGAGGACACGAACGGCGACCGCTCCGATGTCCGCAACGGCAATTTGCGCGTGCGCCCTCGTCGGCGGGAGTGCCGATGCGTAGATCCCTTTAGCGAGTTGCTCTTTCGCGAAATAGAGGTTTTCCATGAACGCCACCGGCGCCAGAATCGTTGCGCGGACGCCGATCTCCGCAATGTGCTTTTCGACCTCGTACTTGCTGTCGAAGTGCGGAACGCCCGTCTGTCGGTTGGCGGAGCCGACGGAAGTGAAGACCAGATGCACGCCCGCTGCCTTGGCTGCCTCGGCAGCGGCAATGCCTTGTCGGGTCTCCGCGTCCGTGCCTCCAAACGGCGTCGTCATCGCGAAGAGAGAAGTTGCCCCTTCGAGCGCCTTCGCGATCGCAGCGGGGTCTTCGACCGAGGCCGCAACGAGTGTCGCCCCGGCGCTCGCGAGCGACTTCGCTTGGCCTGAGTTGGGGTCGCGCGTGACGGCGCGGACCTTGTGGCCTTGCTCAAGGAGGCCCCGCGCGACGGCGCCGCCTTGTTTACCCGTGGATCCGGTGACAACGACCGTCAGTTCTTGTGCCATCGTTTTATTCCTTTCTCCTGCGGTCAGGCCTGCAGCTCGAAGCGCGACTGGAACAACCCGGAAAAGGCCGGTCGCACGTTGATGAATACCAATGCCCAAAGCAGCGTCACGAAGAGGGCCATCGGGAGCCCGCTCGGGGCCATCA
>JASHVU010000145.1 GCA_030044455.1 Acidobacteriaceae bacterium
TCTTCTGCGGCTGGATTTGTCCGCTGGGAACATTGCAACAGTTCGTGGGCCGCATGCCTTCCGAGGCCAAGCGCGGCAAGCGGCGCATCGAATCAAATCGGTATAAACGCTGGCAAACGGTCAAATATGTGGTTCTTCTCGCCGGTCTGGTGGCGGCCACGTTCGGGTCAATGGCGATCGGTTGGCTCGATCCCTTCAGCGTGCTCGTTCGTTCCATTGGGCTCGCGATCTTCCCTTCTCTCAATTTTGCAACGGGCGCCGTCCTTGCGCCTCTCGAACACAGCCATATCGCAGCACTTCAATCCGCCGGTCAGGTCATCCATGCCGTTCTGCAGGCCCTGGTGCTCGACTTTCGTCAGGCGCACTTTACGCAGGGCCTGGTGCTGGGCTTGCTGTTCCTTCTGATTCTGGCAGCGGGACTCCGCATAACTCGCTTCTGGTGCCGCGCCATCTGTCCGCTCGGTGCGCTGCAGGGAGCCTTCTCGCGCTGGTCCGTCCTGGGTCTGCACAAGGACGCGGCGAAATGCAATCAGTGCAACCGCTGCCTGCTGCACTGCCAGGGTGGCGACGATCCGGTGGGCAGCGCGCCGTGGCGCAAATCAGAGTGCCTGATGTGCATGAACTGCATTGACGCCTGCCCTGACCATGCGCTTTCGTTCCGGTTTTTCAGGAAAGAGAAGGAGGTTGCTTCGCCGGATCTCGGCAGGCGCAGGACGGTCACCGGGCTGGCCGCAGGCGCTGCCATTGTTCCGCTCATGCGCGTGGGAACGAACCTGGGCAAAGACCGTGACGATAAGCTTTTGCGGCCGCCGGGCGCGCTCGATGAGCCGGATTTTCTGGCTCGCTGCATCCGCTGCGGCGAGTGCATGAAGGTGTGCCCCAACAATGCACTGCAGCCAACTCTTGCGCAGGCCGGCATTGAAGGCATTTGGACTCCTACGCTGGTTCCGCGCATCGGCTATTGCGAGCCAAGCTGCGTGCTCTGCTCTGCGGTGTGCCCCACCAGCGCAATCTGGCAGATCACCCCAAGAGAAAAGGGTTGGGTTTTCGACAGCACGTCGTCGGCCGTTGCGGCGACGAATGGAGCCGGAGAGCCAGTGCGGTTGGGCACAGCTTTTTACGACCGCGGTCGTTGTCTGCCCTGGGCCATGGCCACCGACTGCATTGTTTGCGAGGAGTGGTGTCCAGTTTCGCCCAAGGCGATTTATCTCGAAGACGCACAGGTCACTGACTCGGGCGGCAATACCAAGACTCTCAAACAACCTCACGTCGATCCCACGCGCTGCGTGGGCTGCGGAGCTTGCGAGTATGCCTGCCCATTGCAGGAGCACCCGGCCGTTTATGTCACCAGCATCGGCGAAAGCCGGTCCCCGGGCAGTCAGGTGCTGCTGAACCGAAAGTAGAAGGAGACTGATTGGAGATGTTCTCGAAAAAAAGCTTAAAGTCAGCCGCGGCGGCATTTGCGTTCGCCGCCATCGTCGCTGGCGCAGGCTGCAAGAAGGCCGTTGTTGATCCCTTCCCTGCCTCGGGCGCGGTTGCCGGTTGGCAAAAAACCAGCGATACGCGCGTGTTTGCCGCTAAGGACCTTTGGCAATACATCGATGGCGATGCCGATCACTACATTCAGTCCGGTGTCGTCACCACCTCCACTTCTGATTACAACTACCAGAACCATCTGGAAGCGGTAGTGGATGTGTACACAATGGGCGACTCAGCGGGAGCGCATAACATTCTTGCCGGCGACGAATCCCAGAGTGGCAAAAGTGTTTCGCTGGGGGACGAAGGCGTTGCGTTTGAGCAGAGCGTCACTTTTCGCAAGGGCGCGGCTCTTGTGCGCATTGTTGCCTATAACTCAACGCCCGATACCCAGCAGGCCCTGCTGGCCCTGGCGCATGGCGTCGAAGCCAAACTTTGACCGTGTTCATTGCCGGTACACGATAAACCGAAGCGAGGGAAAAAAATGAGAGACCGCAGAGAGTTTCTGAAAGAAGTTGCAGCAGGAGCGGTTTTGATGGGCTCCGGCAGCAAGATGGGCATGGCAGCCGTGCATGGCGAGAATGGAGCAGCGGGCAAGTCCAAAGTGGTCATCGCACGCGATCCTGAATTGCACGGCACGGGCGCGAGCACGAGTGCCCAGCCTGATGAGCAGCGCGTTCGCAATCTGCTGGACCGCGCAATTGCGGCCTACACCGGGCACTCCAAACCGGTCGCGGCCTGGAGGTCGCTGGTGCCGATGGACAAAGTGATCGGCCTCAAAGTGAATGGGCTCGGCAGCAAGGGAATCGCTACCCACCCGGCTCTCATCTTGGCCGTGGCCGAACGATTGCAGCAGGCCGGCGTCAAGCCAGGCAACATCGTTGTGTTCGATCAGAACCGTCACTTTCTCGAATCGTGCGGCATGACCGTTAACACCGATCCCGGCAAACTTCGCGCCTATTCCTCCGATGTGGCTGGCTGGGATGACCAGGAGTCGACCTGGGGCGTTGCGCGCATTCGCTTGACCAAAATCCTCACCCGCGATTGCGACATGGTCATCAACATGCCCATCCTCAAAGACCACGAGGGCGCCGGCGTGACCTTTGCCATGAAGAATATGTACGGAGTGGTCGACAAGCCGTACACTTTGCACGCCAATCATTGCAATCCGGCGGTGGCCGATCTCAATTGCATTCCCGTGATTCGCGACAAGGTGCGGCTG
>JASHVU010000146.1 GCA_030044455.1 Acidobacteriaceae bacterium
TACGAGGTATTTCGCCTGGTGTCTCGGAGGCAAAGAAACTTCGGAGCCAAACGAAGTCCGGATCCGGAGAGAAGGAACTGGAAGCCCGCGCGACCTTACCTGGTCGCGAAGACAAACGCTTGCAATGAGTTCTTGCTCAACAGCGCAGGAAAGAAGCTGAACTCAACCCTTTTAAATCCGACTGCTACCAGGTTTGCGTATAGCTCTCCCATCGGATAGGCAGTACCTCTCATAAGATTGCGGCCGGTGCGTCGCCTGAAGGCTGCGAGAGTTCCGCTCACCGTTTGTGCGGATGATTGGAGAAAACGCATTGCGGCCTGATGCAAACCTTTCGGGTAGGGCGGAAAATCGTACAACGGCAAATGAGCCATCAGTGTGCCGCCTTTGTCGAGCACGCGATAGAACTCCAGAAAACAGGCGTAACCTACCTCAACATTGTCGAGGTGTTGCAAGACATGAGTGGTAAATACTGCTTCCACTGATCCGGTTGGCTGGGGCAGATGGGTTCCGTCAATGAGTGAGAAATCCACATTCGAGCCAACTGCTTTCTGAGCTCGGCGAATCATCCCTTCGGAGACGTCGACCGCATGAACGAGTCGAAATGTGCCGGCAAGAGCTTTAGTGACCCGGCCGGCGCCGCACCCGAATTCCAAGCAGCTCTCTGTATTGACGGCGTAGTCTTGCCAGCGCCGCCAATAGTCGTCCCAGACGGCTTGTCCCAGGGCGTAGAACTCCTCGTCTGTCCAGGGCGAGGGGCCATCCTTTTGTTTTCCTGCAACTGACGATACGCCAAATAGAGGATCTTCGGCGCCCCATTTCTTCCACTCGGTATTCGCTCTGAGTCCACTCATGCGGATTCACTCCTATATAGATTCGGGCGTCTTGCCTGATTTGGAATCCATTTCAAGGCAACTCCCTAACCAACAGGAGTCCAGCATCAAAGGTGACTTGCGGGCCCTGGAGGCGGGCCTTGAGCGATGAGTTGAAGAGAGAAATGCAGGTCCCGGTCTTGTCTCTCATTCATTGGGTTCATCCTTCCAGAGCACCTTCGCCGCGTTCGCACTTAAATAAACATGAACGACTATGACGATTCGAGCTTGCAGAGTGATCAATCAAAAAGGAAATGCAGGTTGAGAATGAGACTTCGTTTAGGGCTGGAAACGGCTGCGCAGACGGCCTGCGCCAACTAAAGTTCTCTTGGAATCCTTGCAAGCGGATCATCGGAAAAGCAGCGTCAGGGACGATAGACATAAATGAGAGGACCTGTAATAGAAATTGCCCAGCCTACCGCCTCCTGAGCCACAAGCTTTAGCGCGCTTGCGGTGACATAAACAACATCGTCCTCCTGGATCGGAAGATCCGCGGCCTTAGCCTTCAGGATTTTATCGATGTTCACCTGGATCACAACCCTGGTGCCATCTTCCTTGGTGCGGATCAGGTAGGTATGAGAGTTAGAGTTAAAGCGCTGCACTCCGCCAGCCAGGTCAACAATCTGCGAAAGTGTCGTGACACGCGAACCGCACAGAGAGTACGCGCCGGGTCTGCCGACGTTACCGCCGACATAGGCGATTCCGCAAGGCCTCACCAGTACATG
The DNA here is from genome assembly GCA_030044455.1 of Acidobacteriaceae bacterium. Taxonomy (GTDB): domain Bacteria; phylum Acidobacteriota; class Terriglobia; order Terriglobales; family Acidobacteriaceae; genus Telmatobacter. Next base: position 1,595 of record JASHVU010000146.1, read on the forward strand.
ATCTCCGGGGTGCAATTGGGTATCGTAGTTCGCTGTGTTGTGCATCGTCGGATCCCACGGCAGATCGACCCGCTTGTCGGGATTGCTGACGTTCGAGATTTCAATCACGCGGCCGGTGTTGTCTGACAGGCCGCCAGCCATGGCCAGCACATCTGAGAGCAGCTGTTTACCTGAAGGCTGATAGATGCCTGGGTTGCGAACCTCGCCAAGAATGGTGATGCCCATGGCTTGAGTATCCACGGTCACAGTTACGTGCGGGCTCGTGACCAGATCCATCGATTGCAGTTTTTCAGCAATTGCCTGCCCTGCCGTTGCGCTATTGAGGCCAGCCACGTGTACCGCGCCTGCCATCGGCACTGCTACATCACCACCATCGGATACCTGCGTGACGAGCGAAAAATCAGGAGCGTCAAAGACGAGGATGTGAACGGTTTCCCCAGGGAAGATCGGCGAATCAGTGAGCGCGCCTACACTCATTTGATCGGTCATGTTCGATGAGGATGCGCCGGAGCTGCCACCCGACCGAGGGATGCTCGCACCACCCGCCGATGATGAGGACCGGGGAGTGGGAGTGGAGCCCATGGAGGGAATCTGTTGGGCGCTGCACAGCACTCCAGCCAAAACGAAGCCGAGGAACAAGGCCGCGAGATTACGACTCGATCGAATCGCCAGCACGATTTGATTTGAGAGACTTTCGTTTTGTTCGATTCGCATGGTTAAAAAGTCACCCTTGATGCTGGTTGAATTCTTGCGAGCAGAAAATGATGGGCACGTTTGTTGCGACGATCCAGGTCAGCAAAGCGGTGCGGCAAACCGGCGCAATTCCCTGCATTCCCGGGAACTTTGGCCCGCGGCGCGGGTTCTGGTTAACATTCTATTCCCCAACGGCGGGAAACCGTGATTCAAATCCGGCAACGTCAGGTCTCTGCTCAAGGACGCGACATTTGTCCTGGCACGGTAACTGGCAGACAAGCCGGTAAAACTGATACTGGATTTGGAAGGGCTCCGGCATGTTTCAACCTATGCTCCTCGGCTGGTTCGTTCCGGTTCGACTGCGTTTCAGCGATCGGCTTCATTCGGAAACTGGAACTTGAGTGAGAGACTGAGCATCCGCGGCGGCGCGCCGAACGGCTGCGCTGGCGACGAAACCGGGATTCAGCAGGACAGGCTTGTTATACACCATCGCATTCCCGTCCAGATCAGTGACGGTACCTCCGGCCTGTTCCACAACGCACTGCGCAGCCGCCGTGTCCCACTCCATAGTTGGGCCGCTACGCGGATAAATGTCAGCTGAACCATCGGCAACAAGGCAGAATTTGAGCGAGCTTCCCATAGGAACAAACTCGCATGGCGCCCCGCCGGTGAATCGATCCAGGTTCTCTTCTCCCGACCCGTGCGAGCGGCTCATTACCACGCGAACCTTGCCGGAATTGGAAGCGGCGGTCCGAATCGGCGCCACAGCGCCGTCTTCTTCTTTGAAGGCCCCCGAGCCGCGGGCCGCATAGTAGAGCTTGTCGATAGCCGGAGCATAAACCACGCCGAGAGTCGGTGCACCGGCTTCGATAAGCGCGATGTTCACCGTGAACTCGCCATTGCGCTTCAGGAATTCCCTGGTGCCGTCAAGCGGGTCGACAAGCCAGAAGCAGCGCCAGGTCCGGCGCAGTTCAAACGGGATCTCGCGGGATTCTTCTGAAAGAATTGGCGACTGGGGCGTGAGCTTGGCAAGCCCGTCGACGATGACATGATGCGAGGCCATATCCGCCTGGGTCAAAGGAGAATTGTCGCGCTTGTATTCCACCGAAGGATCAACTTCACCGTAGAAATGGAGGATGGCGCGCCCTGCCTGCCTCGCAAGGGTGATTACGCCCGGAAGCAAATCCTTCAACGAATTCGATGCTGTGATATCATCCATTCCCGTACCATTGCCCATCTTGATTTACCGCCGCCTCCAAGTTCGTGCGGCAAGGAGTCCTTGAATTGCGTTAAGCAATCGCGTCCAGAGTTGGAGCGCGGTTTGCAAATACGAGCCGTTACGCCTCAGCGGACTACGCAGGCCCTGCAGCTGCCGGATCACCGAGTTCACCGGCTGGAATGCGGAGGCACATCTCGGCAAAAGAGTCAAAGATGGTTCTTATGGAGTCGCCATCAGTGGAAAACGCGCGATAGATTGGTTCGTGAAGCCCGACAATTGCAATCAGCGCGAAGATGAGCGCCTTGCCATTGCTGCAATGGAGTTGGCCGCGAACAATCCACGGTTCAAGGTAGCGAGCCAAAACCTCGACAAACTCACCAAGGTGTTGCCGCAGTAGCTGGTCGAGCTCCGGCTTCAGTTCCAGCGAACTATAGAGAATCAGGCGCAAAAGAGCGGGATTGCGCTGAACAGTTGCGACGATGACCTCAAAGGTGACGGCGAGAGCCCGGCGCGCATCGGGTGCGTGGGCGATCTTCGCCAGCAGATCGCCGCGAAGACTTACGCGCCCCATCTCAGTGGCAAGTACGGCCAAATACAGATCGCGCTTGCGAGGGTAGTGCCGGTAAACCGTGACCTCGTTCACTTCTGCGGCCGAAGCGATATCGCGCGTACTGACACCGTTGTACCCCAGCTTGCTGAACAAGTTGACAGCAGCAGCAAGAATACGCTCCTCGGTCGCGGATTTTCCCGGGCCAAACATTTCCGTTGTCTGCATTGGTCAATTCTCGCGAAGCCGTTTTGTTAAGCTCTGCGGGTTCGAGCCGAAGTCGTAGGGTGGAAGAGGTAAACAGAAGATCGATGGATGCGGCAAAGGCAAAGGATGAAGGTTGGCGGGGTTGGAGAATTACGATTGCGCCGGAGCTGCACGGACGAACGCCCTTCACCTGCGGTGCATCGAAAGCGGCAATGATGCCCAAGGCAACAGAGTTGTGATTCTTGCGAAACAGGCGGCATTCACGATTGCGCCGAAGATGAAGGACAGAGGGGCGGGGGTCAATTGCGCAAGGCTCCGCCATCCTCAGTTGAACGCGAAGTTTTCCACAGGACCCTTGGGGCGATTCTCAATAAGCTCTAGCAACCAAACAGTTACGGGTATGAAAGCAAGTGCTTTCATACACCGCTGGTTGATGCAGGGTCAGTATAGCAGTTTGACTTTCGCCGTCAAGACAATTTGTTGGGCCTCGCCAGGGCTGACGCATTCGCTTGTCACCTCGACCCGGCGCGCACCGGAAAATTAACGGCAAAGGCGCCGCGGCAGGGATACAACCTGAGCCAGTGAAACAACATTCTAAGGGAGTGGATAACTTAGAAGGCGATAGAGGGTTGATACTCGATCCCGCACCGGGCATGCCGGTCCGTCAGTTCTCAACGTCGCAGCGATATAGGCGCAGGGCAGGGTTCGTCGATAGGGGATTGCGAGGGCGAGCAATTGGTGTGGAGCAGGATGCCGCTGAGGGCAGCACGACCCGGTTTCAATTCACATGCGATCAGCCAATCGTTGCGGTACTCTCGGCTCTACCCGGCTTGCTTTGCGAAGATCCTGTTTCTGCATCAGTTAAACGGAGAAAATGGCCGAATCCACGAAAATGGATGCAAGCCCTTCTTGCTTGCGGCGACCGCGATTGCATGGGTTGCAAGCATATGCTAGATTCTTCTCAGTTGCAATAAACTAACCCGACCCCGTTTTGATCTCCAGGCTGATGCATCTCCCTTTAGTGGCCACCCATAGAGGTTAGTGAAGAGGAAATTCTTCGCTTCCCCCCAATCTTTACGGAGGGTAGAGTCTTGTTCGAGAACGTGTCGGTTTTACCGTCAACAACCGCCGCACAAATCGCCGCGACCCACTTTGACCATGGACAGCCCCTGAACTGGTTTGCGGTATATACCAACTGCCGGCACGAGAAGCGTGCAGCACAGCATTTCGAGCAAAGAGAGATCGCGCATTTTCTTCCCCTCTACCGCTCCCAGCGGCAGGGTAAGAACGGGGCGCGTGTAGCCGTCGATTTTCCCCTTTTCCCGGGATACATCTTCGTCAACATCACTCGCGATGCACGGGTGCGAGTGCTACAGGTCCCGGGTGTCATTTCGATCGTTAGCGGCCTGGATGGCAAACCTGCGTCCATCTCCGACGGGGAGGTCGAGTCGCTGCGCGAGGGACTGCGACACCGTTACGCGCGGCCGCATCCTTACCTGGCAACCGGTCAACGCGTTCGGATCCGGTCGGGCCCTTTGGCCGGAATTGAAGGGACGATTGTCCGCGTAAAGAACGGGCTTCGCGTGGTTCTGAGCCTTGATCTGATCATGCAGTGCTTCTCGGTTGAAGTTCAGCGTGACGAACTTGAGTTGCTCCAACCGGTCGTCGGCGTCCCCGAAGCAGTTTACAGCTGAGGCCAAGCGATGGGACTCAGGAGCATCCCTTACTGACCGAATCGATCATTACCGAAAGCTATTGCAATCCGACTAATTCGACAGCATTGCCCTGGGCGCCGCCAAGCTGTGTGACGAGGGCAACTGTTCCCGAGCACTGTGCCGTACCGCTCGAGAGAACGGCGGTTGTGGGCGCGGACTTATAACCATAGCCCGTGTCACTTATGGTGAATGCCGCCCCGTTCCAACTTCCCGAATGCGTGAACCTGACGAGTGCTGTAGCCCCGGCGCCACCGCCATTGAAGCCAGCCAGCTTACAGGTTCCAGCATCGCTGATCGCCCCTCCGCTAGCAGAAACGACCGATGCGACTCCGGTAGCAGCAAACGCTGCATTTACCTGGATCGACTGGTCCACGGAGGTGTCGTAAGTCTGGATTCCTGGATCGGCTTCGATTGGATTCGACCCAGCAAGCGTGAAGCTTTGCAATGAAGACTCGATGACTCCGGAGTCTCCGACCCCCAGGGGAAGCATATTTACGGTCAGCTGCGACGGATTGTTGACCTGATTCGCGCTCATGTCGAAGCTGGCTCGGTAAAGACTTGCCGGCCCGTAACTCATTTGCACGCTGAATTCCGGCGCCTCAGCGGCGGTGGTCAGCAGCATCTGCGCGCGGTGCTGGTAGTTCATCTGCTTTTGAAGGAAGTTTGCGGGGATTTGAATCGACGCTTTCGAAAAAACGGTCATCGCGGTTGCATCGGCATTCTGGTTTTCGCACCAACGGTAGAATGCGCCACCGGATGGCGTGCCCGACGCAGCGTTGTACTTGAAGGTCACAGAATCATGGCGAAACGATGTTAACTGGTATGGACCGCCGTTCAACCCAGCAACTCCTGAAGTCCCCGTAACCCCGATGAGCTGCCCGGGGATTGCATAATCGGCAGAAATCGCCGATCCGTTCAAAATGCAGGATGTTCCGTTGCAGACGGGCGATCCGGTGATTGCTACCGCGTGGATGGTCTTATCCGCAGCGTGTGCACAGAGCAGATCGCCTGGACTTGCAGGATCAGCCTCACCTCCCTCTCCGCCACTCCGCGCGCTGTTTTTCGAAGCGGGAATGCCGCTATCGACAGCATTTCCGTTGTTATCGAAAGCGATTAAATCGCCGGGCGTGGCCTTTCCTGTTGAGTGCAGCAGGTAGCTGCCGTTGCCCTGATTCCCGGTGATCGCCGCACCAGAACCGATCTGCAGGCTGGCGGTTGGAAAATCGGTCGTCCATGGGCGGATGCCGATCCATGCAATCTCCACATTCGCCCGCAGCCCTCGTCCATTTCCGAGCTGGATGCCGAATCGGCTGCCGTATGCTTCGCTTGTGTTTACATCGCAATAGAAGACCCCGTACGCAGATTTAAGGGTGACCGTGGTGTGGCATCCCAGAGAATGAGCCGGGTTGGGAGCGCCATCCAGTGCATCGACATAAAAGTCCGCCGGCTGGCCGGAGGTTTTGGCTTTGAAGTAGATCCGAATGGGACCGGCCGGTATCTGCGAACCCACCTTCCAAACCACTCCGTTCGACTCAGTCAAAACCTTCGACCCGGCTCCCGTGGCGAGATTGATCGCGGTGCCGGTATCCGACTCCGGGTCGTTGACCAATGCCGGAGCGCCGCCAACGGCTCCCACCTCTGAAGGCCAAAACCACAGATCTTCGCCGTTCAGGTAGTAATCGATCGCGCCCTTGTCGATGAAGTCATGCGTGCGGTTGAAAGCAATCGAACCTCGCGATAAAAGAGCAGGTCCAACGTTGGCGGCATTCAGACCGGCGTACTGACACCTGCCGGCTTGGACCGAGTCGAGTGGGTTCATGCTCGCGCAAGTAACAAAGGTATTCCCGTATCCGGTTACATTCCAGCCATGCGGGTTCAGGGCCACAGATGATCTGAAGGTGTTTAGACTGCCGGCAATGTTTATCGGACCAAGCGTGGCAAAGAAGAAGTCGTCGATCCTGCTGTTGGATGCGTCCCATTGGAATCCCATTGTGCCACTGTGACAGAACGGTGTACCAAGTCTGTTGACAGAGTGATTGGACCCGGCAATGCGGTACGCTGTCCAGCCTGCCTGGCAAGCGTCGCCGAAAAAGGGAGCTTCTTCTTCTTCGCCGATGTCGATGACATACTCCCCAGGCGTTGATGCTGGCGCTTTGGCATCGAGGATATTCGGCCCCTGCTCGACCGTGGCGAGTTCTATGCTTTCAAGTTTGTTTGCGTTCCCGCCGTAGGCTAGAAACGGATATGGGGCATTGATCCATCCGTCCCTGTAAACATTGAAATCGCACATCCCGGCGCACATCGGCCCCGGCGCGACCCCATTAGAAGGTACGTGCATAATGCCGAATTCGGCAGCGATGTTGAAATGCTCCCAGAGGTCCTGATACTCGGCTGCCGCACCCTGAAAGAAGGCCGCGCAGGTGTTGTTTATCTGCTTGTCGTCATTGGTGCGGATTTGAACGTTCGTGAAGTCCGTCTGTCCGACGCCATACGCATCTTCGCCGCCGCTCGTGGCGCTGTCGTCGTAAGCAAATCCGCAGTTGCCGAGCGTCTGCGTCGCCGACATCCCCATTACCGCGACATATGCGTGTGCCTTTGTTACGGCCGTCGAGGCTGCAGTTGTGAGGGTTACCTGAGTCAGCGATTGGTAGGAAGCAACTGTAGTGGAGAGATTCGTCCCTGCTGACCCAGCTCCATAGATGAGAATGATTTGACCCACATCGCCGGGCTGAAAATAGCACTGTCCCGAAGAGGTAAGAATGGTAGGCGTGCTCATAGAGATCGAAGCGTCAAAACAGGTGCGACCCGGCAACCGATTAGGAAAGCTGTTCGTGCCGGAGCTTGAGGCGTCAACCGTATCGTCGGGCACAATGCCGATGTCACGAACCGCAAACTTCACCATCGGGTGCACATAACCTTTGGAGGCCGGGTCGCCCACCGCAAAAACATCCTTAGCAGGAGCGCCACGTACAGATACAGAAGGCTGACCGTTGCCTTCACCAGCCGCGCCCGGAGGTCCAAAGAAAGGAACCCCTTTGGGATCGATGGTCGATGCCACGTAGTAGACCGTGCTCGTCGCCCCGTAAGAAGCCGGGAAGTAGACCGCGCACCTGTTCGAGTAGCAGTAGTTGAAGGCGTTTTGGATGGCTGCGGTATTATCGGTGCAACTCGATGTCGATCCCTTCACGCTGCAGTTGCCCACGGCTCCGTACTCGGTGACAGGAACTGAGGAGGTGTTGTGCAGGTCGCGCATCGTGGCAGTCCTTGTTTCTGAGCGCGTCGCGCTGCGATCTTGCGGGGCCGTGGCCTGCACAGCCTGCGAGCCGCCGGAGGCGGCAGAGGCCGAGGCCAAAACTGCCAGAAATAACCAATACCTGGTGCGAGAGAGCATAATTCTTCCTTTTAAGAGGTTTTGCGATCAGAGTTCTTTTGGAATGCGCCGACGGGTATTATCGCCTGCCTCGCGAGGCTGACTGATGTTACTTCGCGGCGCCATTTTCTGTTGAGCCGCGCTTAAATGATCCACCATGGCGCGGCCGTGGCGGATGGGGCCAAACGAGTTTCATCACGGCATCGCCGAGAGTTTAGATGCCGGGAATCCTTTCGACAACGGTGAATCCGGGGCAACTATTCGACGGTCAACCTCATCGCAAAGAGTGTTTGTGTATTCCCGCAGAATATCGTGGAGTCGTGTGGCCATTTTTCGGGTCACAGTTTTATCGCAGGCAGACTTAGGTCAGAGCTTTGCCATCGAGCCTGCGGCGTTTTGCCGAAAGCGGTCGCGTCAGCGATGGAGGCAAAAGCTAGCGGCAAAAGGACTAAAACTGAAGGAATCAACCCGAATTACTAAAGTAATAAACCTTGAGACATTAGTCGTTTCAGCAGACGATCAGACATGGTTCATCGTTTCGAAAAATCTTAGTCGGGGTTGGGGAGCTATGATACGTTTACTAATGTGTTCTTGCATGGAATGAAGACGTTGGAGAGAGTTCACGGTCAATTGAATTTGATCCCGAGGGTGGGCTAGCGGGACCTTTTCGAACATGAACCAGCTTAACTGCGGAGGATAAATGCATGCATGCTCGTGTTTTTAAGAATCTAAGTGCGGCCGTTGCCTTGGCGTGCCTGGCAATTGTGCCGCAATTTTTGACGGCCCAATCATCGCCGGCCGCTCAAGGATCTTCAGAGGGTTCGCCCTCGCGGTGGGATATCTTCGTTGGTTATAGCTATCTGGCCCCCTCAGGTTCAGTCACGACGACGATACCGGGAGGAGGAAGCGTGACAGCCAGTTATGACGCTGTCAACGTAGGTGGCCTTGGCAGTGGGGCCTATTTCTTCAATAAGAATATCGGCGCGGAGGTTGAGTTCGGTATCCATGAGTGGGGCGATCAGAATAACTATCCTGACAACATCGGCAAGGAAGGCAACGACGACGGTTTTACGACCATTGGCGGCGGTCTAATCGCGCGTTTTCCGACGGGTAACATTACGCCCTTCGTGCATGCCTTGGTGAATGCAGATCTGGTGGGCGGACCTTATTTCGAAGCGAACACCTGGGGTCCCGGTTACACGGCCGGCGGCGGCTTGGATTACGAAACGCCGTGGCTGAATCATCATCTGGCGATCCGGCTTTTCCAGGCCGACTACGAGTACATGCACGTTAATTTCGGACCCGTGATCTTCGGTGGTCGCGCCAACATCAACGCTGCTCGGCTGAGTGCGGGATTTGTCTTCCACGTGGGCGAGATTGCCCCTCCACCGCCGGTGACTTTGGCTTGCACGGCCAGCCCCACGGCGGTATTCCCGGGAGACTCGGTGACGGTAACGGCGGCGGCCGGCAACCTGGACCCCAAGATGAACGCGGTTTATACCTGGTCTGGCACGGGAGTTACGGGTAGCGGCGCTACGGCTACGGTAGCCACAGGCTCACTGGCAGCCGGCACCTACTCAGTACAGGGCACTGTGAAGGAAGGCAAGGCGGGCAAGGAAGGCCTGAAGCCATGGGAGACGGCCAACTGCTCGGCCAGCTTCACTGTGAAGGAGTTTGAGCCGCCGACGATTAGCTGCTCGGCCAATCCTTCGACGATCAAGCCGGGAGATACTTCCACCATCACATCGACGGCAGTGAGCCCGCAGAACCGTCCGCTGACTTACAGCTACACGTCCTCGGCCGGCTCGGTTTCAGGTTCGGGTACCACGGCTGAGTTCTCCTCGGCAGGTGCTCCGACCGGAGCAGTAGGCATAACCTGCAACGTGTCTGACGACAAGGGCCATTCGGCGAGCGCCAATACCACGGTGACGATCGAAGCTCCGGTGGCGCCACCCAAGCCGCAGGCCTCGGCGCTGTGCTCGATCAACTTCTCGACCGACACCAGGCGCCCGACCCGCGTGGACAACGAAGCCAAGGCCTGCCTGGATCAGGTGGCTCTGGACCTCAAACAGCAGGCTGACGCCAGGGTTGTGGTCATCGGCGAGTCGACCCAAGCCGAGAAGGATAAGACGGCCAAGGAAGAGAAGTTTGCCGAGCATCACAAGCGCGCCAAGGTTGAAGAGTTCGCGGCACAGCGTGCGGTCAACACCAAGGAGTATCTTGTGACGGATCAGGGCATCGATGCGTCGCGGATCGACGTGGTAACGAGCACGACCGATGGGCAGACGGTGGAGAACTACCTGGTGCCTGCCGGAGCGGACTTCTCGGCCGCAGTGAGCGGCACGACTCCTGTGGATGAATCGACGGTGAAGCCTGAGGTGCGCAAGCCTCTGGGCGAGAGGCCGCACCACAAGAAGGCCGCACAATAATCGCTAACCTGGCCGGACCCTGTGCCACTTAGTTCAGGGTCCGGTCGGCAGGCAACAACAACCTCCGCATTTTGAACTCGAGGCCGACCGGCACAGCCGATCGGCCTTTTTGCGTGGAGAGGATTTGATCAGTTTTCCATCTTCACTTTTGCCTCCAACCCGGCCATCCTCGCGTTATACACTCATCGCAAGCCTATGCGAAGCTCTCTTTCCCTCGCCCTGCTTGTCTTGATTACTCCCGCGCTTATGGGAGCGCAGACCGAGGTCAGGCAGCACGGTGCAGCCTCTATGAGTCCCAGGAAACTCACTCCTGAAGAAGTTCAAAAATCGGCTATCGTAATCGATACCCATGCCGATACTCCGCAACGGTTTCTAGATGAGCACTTCGACCTCGGTGATCCGCTGAATGGCGGCAACTTTAACCTGGAATCGGCGCGGAAGGGCAACCTGGGAGCCGAGTTCTTTTCCATCTGGGTTGAGCCGCTACTCTACAAAGGGCGCTACGCCGGGCGGACGATGGACCTTATCGACTCAGTAAAGCAGCAGGTGGCTCGCCATTCTGACCAGATGGAATTCGTAACCTCCGCTGCGGGGATCGAACAGGCGCATCGCGACCACAAGCTCGCGGCGCTGATGGGCATTGAGGGCGGCCATTCCATCGAGGATTCACTGGCTCTTCTGCGCCAGTACTACGCGGTGGGCGTTCGCTACATGACGCTGACTTGGTCCAACTCCAACGACTGGGCCGACAGCTCCGGGGACGATACCGACCCAAATGTTCCCCATACCAAGGAGGGACTCACAGAATTCGGCAAAGATGTGGTCTATGAGATGAACCGTCTGGGCATGATGATCGACATTTCGCACGTCTCCGACAAGACCTTCTACCGGACCCTGGTCATCTCCCGCGCGCCGGTGATCGCGTCGCATTCGTCGGCACGCGCGCTGTGCGATGCGCCTCGTAATATGACCGACGATATGCTTCGCGCCGTGGCCCGGTCAGGCGGGCCTGATTCCAAGGGCGGCGTAGTGCAGGTGAACTTCTATTCCGGTTTCATCTCGCAGAAGTATCGCGACGCCTTGAAAGCCATGCAGCCGGAGATTGACAAGCAGGTGCAGGCCTACAAAGACCAGCTCAAAGCCGATGGTAAGGAGCCAACCTACGAAGAGCTCGACAAAATCCAGAGAGCTGCGGCCGACCGCATTCCCCGCCCACCGCTTTCCGATCTGATCGATCACATCGACCACATCGCAAAGGTGGCGGGCATCGACCATGTGGGCCTGGGTTCTGACTTCGACGGGGTGAGCGGCCAATTACCTGAGGGCATTGATTCGGCCGCCGATCTGCCCAAGATCACGCCAGCACTCATGGCACGAGGCTATTCGGCTGAAGACTGCCGCAAGATCCTCGGCGGAAAC
>JASHVU010000147.1 GCA_030044455.1 Acidobacteriaceae bacterium
TCCTTCCCCTCCTGTGCGGCTTTGGCTGTTGCAGCGGGCGCCAGCGCCTCAACAAAATGAGTCGCAGCCTCGGGAGTCTTCGCCATCTGGTCGGTCAGCACCCACGCCGCGTAGTCGGGAAATCCAAGCAGTGCCGCTTTTTGCGCCCTCAGTTGCGCCAGCCGCGAAATGGTTTGCCGCGTGTCGTTGGCATCCCCGCGCTCGGTGCGGTTCCACGAGTCTTCAAACAGCGCCTGGCGAGTAGCGCGATTGCTGAGAAACGTCAGATCAGGCTGCTGCGTGGTGTTCTGCAGCGGAATCAGCCAGCCTTTCTGGCCGCGCCCTTCGGCTGCCTGCGCGGCCGCCGCCAAATCCGAAGGGCTCAGGCCGGCCAGCGTCGATGCATCGCTCGTAAAATAAGCTCCCGCCTTGGTCGCTGCCAGCAGTTTATTGATAAACGAAGCCTGCAGCGTCGAGTCCTCTTCGTTATTCTTCTTCAGCTTCTCCTTGTCCGCGTCAGACAGGTTGGCGCCGGAATGGATGAACTTCTGGTAGGTATAGTCCAGCAGCTTCATCGATTCAGCATCGAGGTGCAGTGACTCGCGCTGATCGTAGATCGCCTTCACCCGCGCAAATAGCGTCGAATCGAGGTAGATCGCATCCTGCAACGCTGCCAGCCGCGGAGCCTCGTACTCCTGCACTTTTTGGAGCGTCTCGTTGGTGTTGGCAGACGTCACGCCGTTGAAGACACTCGTCACGCGATTGAGCAACTGGCCCGACTTCTCAAGCGCCACCAACGTGTTCTCAAATGTTGGCGGCTCTGGGTTGTTGGCGATGGCTTCAGTTTCCTTGAGCTGCTCCGCCATCCCGGCATCGATGGCCGGCTGATAGTCGCTGTCTTTAATCTTGTCGAAGGGCGGCGCCTCAAACGGAAGCGTGCTTGCCGCGTAAAAGGGATTCTCGGGTCCAAAGCTGTTTGTGGTCGTTTGCGCGGCCAGAGAGCCGCCCGATGCGATGGATGCGTACATGGTCAAAATCAACAGGCTCCCAAAGTTACTTCTTAAGCTTTTCATACTTTTGCTTATTTCTCCCGCAACGCTTGATTGTATGAGATAGAGCCCGAGGCCGTCCGTACTCGCCCCAATGCCAACTCGCCAACTCACTGTAGCCACTGTACAGTGGCTACGCAAGATGAGGACTCTACCCGACCCACCCCGTCCCCATGTGGGATGCTGGAAGCAGGGCACTTTGAATTCATGGATCCAGTCACTCATTTCCTGACCGGAGCGTGCATCGGCCGCGCCGGATTCAATCGCAAGTCGGCCTACGCCACGCTGGCAGCCGTGCTGGCTGCCGAAGCGGCCGATATGGACGTGTTCTGGGGTCTCGCCGGACCGGTCGAGGAACTGAAGCACCATCGCGGCATCACGCACACGTTTGTCGCCGTACCGGTCATCGCGGCCGCCATCGTCGGCGTAGTCTGGCTTATCGATCGGTGGCGGAAGAGGCGGAAGCGCGGCGCTGCGGATGCCGCAAAAGCAGATGCAGATCCTTCGGCTTCGGCCGCTTCGCGACCTCCGCTCAGGATGACAGACGGCGCAGGTGTGCACTGGAGCTGGCTCTATCTCACTTCGCTGGTGGCCGCACTCAGCCATCTCGCGCTCGACTGGACCAACAATTACGGCTTGCGTCCCTTCTTCCCGTTTAATCCCACCTGGTACATGGGCAGCATCGTCTTTATCGCGGAGCCCCTCATCTGGGGATTGCTGCTGTTGGCGCTCATTATGCCGTGGTTCTTCGGGCTCGCCGATCAGGAGATGGGTGCACGTCGCCAGCGGTTCCCCGGCCGCGGCTGGGCCATCTTCGCCCTCGGTGGAATGGTTGCACTGTGGGGCTGGCGCTGGTTCGAGCACCAGCAGGCGCTCACCATGCTGTCCAAAACTCAGGTCGCGCGCGATCCAATCATCCGCATCGCTCTTGAGCCTTACCCGGTCAATCCCTATCACTGGCGCGCCATTCTCGAGACGCGCGATTATTACCAGACGGCTGAGATCGACACCTTCAACCCCGATTCCCCGGTGGCCATTACCAGCAACCCCGAGCAGGACGTAATGTACAAGCCTGCTGACACGCCCGCGGTTGAGGCCGCCAAGCAGACGCTGCTCGGCCGCGTTTATCTTGACTGGGGCCGTTGGGCGGTGGTCCGCGACGTTGGCCCTGATCCGATAACCGGAGTTCCGCCTCCAAATCTGCCCTTCAACCGCAAGTGGACAACAGTCGAATTCAGCGATCTTCGCTTCTCGTCACGCCTGCCGGGCGCAGACCGCGGACGCGGCAGATCACCGCTCAGTGGCTGGGTCTACATCGTCGACGGTCACGACGAGGCCGCCGAAGGCATGGGTTCGCGAGAACAGAAACCCACCGGCGAAGAATGAGGCGATTACAAAGCTCGGAGGCAGGCAACCTCAAGTCCGGCCGCGACCGGTGACGAAAATCCGTCCTCTACTTGCTGATCGCGAGTCCTTAGTCCGTGCTCTGAATGCCATGAGGTGACGCTAAAGCCAAACCGAACACCGATCCAAAACCAAACACAGCAAGACCGTCGCCGTTGGGCTTCGAAACGAAGCGCCGTAGCCTCCCCTGCCGTTAGCCAATTGGATTTCCCCAGGCGACGTAAATGGTGATCGGACTGGCCTGCGGAAAATTGACAGGGATGGTTTGAGGTGCCGCACCACCTGTCACTGTGACGATCTGGAAGCCATTATTCACGGCATCCGCGCCCAACGTGAGTCCAGTTACAGCTGCGGATATTAACACCTGGTAGACTCCGCCGGTAAATGTAGAATCCACGGCTGCGCCAGAACTGGCGTTAGCAAATGTGAGACCGGCTTGCGGCCCGTCGGGACCGCTGTCCGTGGCGCCGGTGACGTATTGCAGCGCATTGATCTGGAATGGTGGGGCGACAGTGATCGAGCAGTTATTCGAAGCCGTATTGCCAGCTGCGTCTGTGACCGTTACGGTGAAGGGATACGTCCCAGCTTGCGTCGGCGTCCCGGAAATGGCGCCATTCGACGAGCTCAGCGCAAGCCCCGGCGGCAGCCCGCCGCTTTGAATCGCGTAGGTGTATGGAGATTTCCCGCCGCTGGCCGCAACACTCGAGCTATACGCCACCCCCGTATAGCAGCTTCCAACGGGACAACTCACCGTCGGGAGCGAGACAATTCCGGAAACACCAATTCCACAGGATAGTGTTGTTGACTGGCCCTTGTTGTCGGTCACCTTCACTGTGTAGGTATAGTAGGCAGCGGCGCCTTGCGGCGGAGTCCCGCCAAGCGTGGCCGAAGTG
>JASHVU010000148.1 GCA_030044455.1 Acidobacteriaceae bacterium
ATGATCACATTGGCCACGTTGAATAGTATCTGAACCAGGGTGAACGGCTTGACCACCTTGAAACGGCACTGCGCGATCACGCTGGCCGCCGCCAGAGTAACGGCCTGAAGCGGCGAGAGCTGCACAATGCCAAGCAGGATGAACGGGAAGTTGGCCGACACCGTCCCGTTGCTTTTCGGCATTGCTACTTTCATCCCGGAACTGAGCAGGATGGCAATCAGATAAACGAAGAAGTGAAGCCACTGCCGCTGAGGGTGCCCTTGGGCTGAATACAAGCTCACCGCCGCGCCGGCCACGACCGCGCACACGAGAAGCTTGGTTCGAAACTTCATGCCTGACCCCCAAATTTTCTTAACCGGGACGCACAATGCCTTTTCGGCCTCGTGGGGATTTGCCTGTCCCGAAGCTGCGCGTAGGCAACCGCTCTCCGTGAGTCTATCTACGTTTTTCACTTATGGGGATTGTATGTATGGGTCAGAATACGACGCGGAATGGGCATGCGCATTCCACTTTCGTTGCACGATGTTCTCGCGCGGCGAAATGCCAAGGTCATTGAGGTCGGGTGGCATCTTTGATCTTCACTGGATTTGTACGCGCCAGTTTCTGAAACCGATGCTCGCTACAGATGAGCTGCTAACCAGTTTCAGAATCAATCGGTTGTGACGAAAAAACAGGTCCTCGCTTCCAGTTTTCTTCACCTGGAATCCGATTTCGCTTTGAGATCATTCCCCCAGGAATGGCTCGCGTCATTTAAATTTGTTGTTTCCTCCACCGGCCCTGGCGGAACAGCAGAATGCCGGCTGCGGCCATCGCGCACTCCGCAACCACGATAGCCAGGAACGCGCCTTCGGCATGAAGGCCCAGGCCCACGGCAAGCAGCCAGGCCAGCGGCAATTCCAGCACCCAGAAACCGAAGAAGTTCACGACCGTGGGAGTGAACGTGTCCCCCGCACCATTGAAGGCCTGCAGCATCACCATTCCATATGCATAACCCACGTTGCCACAACTGAAAGTGCGCAGCGCTATCGCGGCGATGGGAATCACCGACGGATCGTCCACGAAGAGTTTCACCACGGGCGTGGCAAACACGACGAAGAAGATGCCGATAACTCCCAGAAACAACATGTTGTATAAGCCTGTACGCCACACCACACGCGTGGCACGATCGGGTTGCCGGGCGCCGAGGTTCTGACCGACCAGCGTAGCCGCGGCATTGCTGAGTCCCCACGACGGCAAGATGAAGAACGTGACGATGCGGATGGCCACCGTGAATCCAGCTACGGATGCCGATCCAAACAGCGAGACGATGCGCACCAGAAAGATCCAACTGGCGTTGGCGATTGCGAACTGCAGCATGCCGGTGAGCGAAACGCGCAACAAGCGCAGCATTACGTCCAAGCTGATGCGCAGATGGCGCGTCAGTATGTGGATGCGCTCGGTGCCCTTGAGCAAGCGATAGAACTGGTACAACACGCCGATGGTGCGACCGGAAAATGTCGCCAGCGCTGCGCCGGTTACTCCGAGATGCGGGAATGGTCCGATGCCGAAGATAAGACACGGATCGAGAATGAGGTTGATGATGTTCGATACCCACAGCAGGCGCATGGCAATGGCCGCATCGCCGGCTCCGCGGAAGATGGCGTTGTTAAGAAACAGCATGATGATGGCTCCGCATCCGCCCAGTGCGATGCGCGCATAGCCGGAGCCCACAGCTACGATGGCCGGAGTGGCGCCCATCAGCTGGAGAAGTTGCGGTGCGAAAATGCCGGCCGGGATGCCCATTCCGAGGCAGATCGCCAACCCGAGCACGATGGCCTGCACACCGGCAATGGCCGCATCTTCAGGGTCCTTTTCGCCAATGCGCCGCGCCACCATGGCCGTTGTCGAAAGCGAAAGGCCCAGGCCGATGGCAAAGACCAGCGCGATGAGCGACTCAGTGAGCCCGACCGTGGCGACAGCGTTGGCTCCCAGCCGGCCGACCCAGAAGACATCGACCACAGCGAAGAGCGATTCGAGCACCATCTCCAGCACCATGGGAATGGCGAGCAGGAGGATGGAGCGGTTAAGACTGCCGGTCGTGAAGTCCTGGTGCGAGCCGCGCAAGGCTTCGCGCACCGAAGACCAAAACGAGAGCGAGCGATCGTCCTGCGCCGGCTGCGGCGCAGCAGATTCGAGCATGGACATGGGAAAGCTCCGGCGTACCTTCCAATTTCGCGGGTACGTGGGAAGGGCTCACGCTGCGTTCAAGCTGCGATCAACCTGGATTGTGCAGTGTATCGCCCGGGGCTGAGTCGTCCTCGGGTTAGATGGCTTGGAAGCCCGAGGCAATGTTCAGCGGGACACTCGAAATCGAATGATGACGACAGGCTGGAACATTGTTCTCCTCCGATGGCCGGAGTTCGGCAAGTGTCTTGAGTGTAGCGCAGATTTGGCATTTTGCGGAAGAGGGCACTGTCGATTTCGGAAGAGCGCAGGCTGCTCAAGCGCAATCGGACGCAGCATTGGAGCGACGATTGGTAACGTTCGATCATTGTCGGTGTGAACTATAATGGTGGGCCTGATGAGAATCAGTCCCATGCTTGCATTCGCTGCAGACAACAGCAAACACAATGTCGCGGCGACAAAAGCGCTGATTGTCGCGGCGTGCGCGCTGATGATGACTCCTCCTGCGCTTTCCCAGGTCAACCCCGACAAATACCGCCAGCCAGCGATGCCCGCGAACCTGCCCGATCCCCTGGTGTTTGCCGATGGAACAAGGGTAGCCGCTCAGGCCGATTGGCCGAAACGACGGAAGGAACTACTCGATCTGTTTACCGATCAAATGTATGGGCGGATGCCGGAGCGCCCAGCGCAGATGCGCTTCAACGTGTACAACCTCGACCGGCACGCGCTGGGCGGCAAGGCGACCCGCGAACAGATATCGATACTGTTTCTTGGAAAAGAAGACGGTCCGCGTATGGACCTGCTGGTCTACGTGCCGAACCAGGTGAAACGGCCGCCGGTCATTCTGGGATTGAATTTCTGGGGCAACCAAACCATCAACCCCGACCAGGGAATTCGCGTTTCCGATCGATGGATAGAGTCCTCCGGCGGTTCCTCAATCGACTTGTCGTGCGTGAAGAACAATCGCGCCACCGAGGCGTGTCGCGGCATCGACCAGGGGCGCTGGCCGGTAGAGAAGATTCTCGATGCCGGCTACGCCCTGGCCACCGCGTATCGCGGCGATATTGACCCGGACCGCAATGACGGGTACGACGAGAGCATTCGCAGCGCCTGGCCGGAACTGGCTCAGGGAGGTAACAACTTTTCGACCATCGCGGCCTGGGCCTGGGCGATGAGCCGCGCGCTTGACTACCTCGAGCAGGACCACCTGGTCGATGGCCGGCATGTTGTCGCATTCGGATGGTCGCGGCTGGGCAAGGCGGCCATCTGGGCGGGGGCCACTGACCCGCGCTTTGTCGCGGTCATCAGCAACGAGTCCGGTGCAGGCGGGGCCAAGGTGTTCCACGACGTGCATGGCGAGACTGTTGAACTGCTGAATACAAGATTCCCTTACTGGTTCTGCAAAAATTTCAAGCAGTACAACGGTCGCGACGCGGAGTTGCCCTTCGATCAGAACGAGGTGCTGGCGCTCATTGCTCCACGGCCGATTTACATCGCCAGCGCGATCCTCGATGAAAACGCCGATCCACAGGGCGAGTTTCTCGGGGCACTGGCGGTTACACCGGTGTATCGCTTCCTTGGAACCACCGGCCTGCCCGCCACCGAGTGGCCGTCGGTCGATCAGCCCATACTTGGCCGGGTGAGCTACCACGTTCGCCGCGGTGTACACAGTGTGACCGCTTTCGACTGGGAGGAGTATCTGCGTTTCTGCGAAGCATACGTAAAGCCCGGTGCGGATTTGAGGTAAAGCATTGAGTTTCAATAGTTTGCCAATGGTCCGTGCATTTGCGTTGAATTTCCCCCTTCTGCGCTACATTCAAATCAGGGCAGAGAATCCTTCTGAAAAACGGCAGCCCCGAATCGCTCGCTGACCATCGGCCGTCGATCCCGGGGCTCATCGGTTTCGGTGTGATTTCGCGCTGCGGTGCTCGCAAATGCCGAACCTTTAGTTTCATAAAGTTACATCGAGAGAGGCGCAGAGAATGGTAGATAACCCATTTCGTTTCAATATTCTGGCCGCAACGCCTTGATTGTAATGCGTTTAGCGCAAAACTTTTTCGCTAACCGCATGAAAACAATCAAGTAATTGTCGGGGAATACTGGGGGGGTATGCCATCGCCGCGAAGCCAACCAGAAACAGACCCGAGCTGGAAGCTGGGAGCAATTTGGGGTAAGCGTGACCTCAAGAGGATTGTGAGAGGTCTGGAGTGACCCCCTAAACTGAGACAGATGAGGAAAGCCCCATTTTCATGGAATGGAGGTTTAGATGTCGCGAGGGTTTCGTCGTTGGACGCAGGCCGAGAAGCAGGCGGCGGTGGCGCAGATGTCA
>JASHVU010000149.1 GCA_030044455.1 Acidobacteriaceae bacterium
TACCGGCAAGCCCGTAGTTCCAGGCACCGCTGGCATGCTTCTTGTCAAAGGCCCGAATGTGATGAAGGGGTACCTGGGCAAGCCGGAAAAGACCTCTGAAGTCTTGCACGACGGCTGGTACACTACCGGCGACGTAGCCGTTCTCGAAGACGACGGCTTTCTTACCATCACCGATCGTCTCTCGCGCTTCAGCAAGATCGGCGGCGAAATGGTCCCCCACGTCCGCATTGAAGACAAGCTGCACGAGCTCGCCGGCGTCACCGAGCAGGTCTTCGCCGTCACTGCGCTACCCGACGAGAAAAAAGGCGAGCGCATCGTAGTCATCACCACGATGAATGACGAAAAACTCGCGCCTGTCCTCGAGAAACTGGCCCAATGCGATCTGCCCGCTCTCTGGAAACCTCGCCCCAATCAGTTCTTCCACGTTGACGCACTGCCCGTCCTCGGCACCGGCAAGAGCGATTTGCGCGGAGTCAAAGCGCTGGCTGCATCAATGGCATGAGATCCGGACGCGGTTTGATTACTACAGAACTCCTGTCGCGCGCTCTCTTTCACGCATTATCATCTCGTCCATGCCCACACCTCGCCGCAACTTCCTCAAGTCCGCCGCATCCGCGCTTCCTGTCGCAACCCTGCAAAGCCTCCTTGCTCAATCCGCACCGCCGCTCGTTCCTGCGCTCCATCCCGTCGCCGCAGGACAGGACCGCTTCGGTCCTCCGCGCACGCTTGGCATGAGTACGTTCACTTTTAAAGTTGCAACCTCTGACACCGCCGGCAACCTCTTCGTCATCGAACACCGCGGTCTCCAGCCCGGCAAGGGTCCGGCGCTCCACTTGCACTACTCTCAGGAGGAATGGTTCTACGTCATGGAAGGCGAAGTTGCCTTCGTGGTCGGCGATCAACATCTCAGCCTGCGCACCGGCGAATCTGTCCTCGCGCCGCGCCGCGTTCCCCATACTTTCTCTGCGGTCGCCTCGCCTGCGCACATGCTCATCGCTTTCACGCCCGCCGGCAAAATGGAGCAGTATTTTATCGACGGCGCAGCCGAACCAGCAGCCTCCCAGACTGAAGCCTTCATGAACCGCTACGACATGAAATGGATCGGCCCATCTCCATTCTGGAAGAGCTGATTGCGCAAGCGCAGAATCGGACCGCAACGTGAGCCCTCCCGTCGTCAACTTGTGGTTCGGCTCTTCGTCCACACCTTCTTTGCATGAGACACTACTCGCGAATCCATGGACCGTCGCAACAGAGTCAGAACTTGAAAACCGAAACCAGAAACAGGCGGGAGTTCCTCCTCGGCGCGGGAGTCACCATCGGCAGCGCGGCTTTGGGGTCGCGACTGTTTGCGGCAACTTGCGCGATCAGCCCGGGTTTGATTGCGCCCCATAGCGACTCAGAGCCTGTAGATTTTCCGGCAGCAGCCCTGCACCTTGGAGCCGATCGATCGGCGCAACCCGAAGACGCGGTTCTCCCCAAAATGCGTGGTCTTATGGTCGACGCCGGCCGGCTGCCGGAGACTCTTGATTACTATCGGCGGGTCATCGACTACTGTGCGGAGTGGAAGCTCAACACACTTCATTTCCGGCTGGCTGACGATCAAGGCTCCGCTCTACGCTTCACTTCTGTTCCTCACCTTGTGCTCCACAAGAATGCGTTTGCGCCTGAGCAATTGAAAGCCCTCGCAGAGCATGCCCAAACCCGCGGCGTCGATCTCATCCCCGAACTTGAATCGTTCGGACATACCGGATACATCACGCGCTCTCCCGCATACTCCCATTTGCTCGACAGCCAGACACAAGGCCCTTCCGAATTCACCGGCGTAATCCCAGTGCATCCTGAAACACTGCTGCTATTCAATAAGCTTTATCGCGAAGTCGCAGCAATCTTCCCTTCGATCTATCTTCATGGCGGATGCGATGAGGTGAATTGGGGAGGTTCCGAGCTCTCCCGCCAAGCGCTGAAGACTAAATCCCGGGCCGAAATATGGGCAGAATACCTCAATTCGCTCCATCAGATCTGTGTCGGGCTGGGGAAACAGTTGATTGTTTGGGGTGACTTTGTCGTTCACAAAGAACCGGAGATTCTCCCCCAGGTCAACAAGAACATCATCATCATGGATTGGGATTACCAGGAACACGACTCCGCACGGGTTCGCGAGACCATCCGGAAAGTCGCTTCCCATGGCCTTCGCGCCATTGGGGCACCGGCCCTGGTCAACTATCGATGGGGCCCGCGGGTCGGTACCGAACAGTTGCGAAATATCGAAGCCTTTGCCGACGCCTACCTCGGTGAGGAAGATCCCAACTCGTTGGGAGTCATCCTGACAAACTGGATACCTTGCCGATACGTTCAGAATTCCATCTGGGATGGATTCTTCTACGCCGCCGTCGCTTTTAATGAGGGAACGGCGGCCGCCCGGAGTTCGGCATTCCGCCGTTTTGTCGAGAATCACTACGGGGCCATGTGGAGCGATCTTTGGAGTGAGGCGTTTCAAACAATCTACGATGTGGCTCCTTCCATTCAGAAACGGTCCACAGTCTCCGGGCCAGGTCTCCAATTAAGAGCGCCCTGGAGCAGTGACGCGCAACTTGCGGCTGTGCTGCAAATTGCATCTCCTATTCAAAATCCCTTTACGCGCCTGCGCAGCTTGCTTGGCCAGTTAGAACCTGCGGTGCATAAAAACCTCAGCGACTTTCAAGCTTTTGCGCTCTCCGTCGAAGCTCTCCAGAGGTTGTTTTGGCGTGAGTCAGTTGTTATCGACGAGGCTGCAAAAAAGCCCTTGGATCGAAAATCGACTGACCAGTTAATTGCGAGCATTCGAGACAGTGATCGGGCGCTTGCCAGGGCGCTGTCGAAGGATTGGGACAAGGGGCGCTTTCCGGATTCTCTCGCGAAGTCCGAGCTTGTGTTCGGCCTCCAGCCTAAAGACCAACTGCTGTTCGAGTGGATGCGCGCGGCGGACTCGTCGGCGTTACTTGCCGGCAACCCGGAGCGTTTCCATCAGCTTCTCGCGGCGGCGAAACCAGCATGAAGACTTGCCGGCCGTCTCGTTGCGTCAGCATCCACGTCGCGTGCTTTACCACGTCCGACACTCTCAAGAGGAGAGCACGAACCCGCTTTTCTTTGATGCGCTCGTTGTCGGGAGCTTGCCACAGTGCCTGCTGTCCACTTTTTTTGCAGGTAATTTCCCCCTCCTGCGCTACATTCAAATCAGGGCAGAGAATCCTGATGAAAAACGGCGGCCCGGGATCATTGGCTGAAGCAATTCCTGGGTGACTGTATCCCGAAGCGATTGACTTCAAGTCGCCGCGACCACGAGGAGTCGGCGACCTCTCGCAATCGTCAAAAGGACACACTTACCCAGGAATTGCTCAGAACGCAGCCAGTGAC
>JASHVU010000150.1 GCA_030044455.1 Acidobacteriaceae bacterium
ACTTACTCGCCGATGCACCACTGGGGCGTGACCAAGGGCAAGAAGGTTGGCGTGGTCGGCCTCGGAGGCCTCGGCCATATGGCAGTCAAGTTTGCGCACGCGCTCGGGGGCCACACCGTGGTCTTCACCACGTCACCCTCAAAGAAAGACGACGCTTTGCGTCTCGGCGCGGACGAAGTAGTCATCTCGAAAGACGCGAACCAGATGGCAAAGCACGCGAGCAGTTTCGATTTCATCCTCGACGCCGTCGCTGCCCAACACGACATCAACTCGTACATCAATCTGCTCGCCCGCGACGGCAACCTGACTCTCGTAGGTGCGCCACCGCAGCCGCTGCCGGTCGACGTGATGGGCCTGCTCTTCCGCCGCCGAAGCTTCTCGGGCTCCCTCATTGGCGGCATCGCCGAAACCCAGCAGATGCTCGACTTCTGCAGCGAGCACAACATCGTCTCTGATGTCGAAGTCATCCCCATCCAGAAAATCAACGAGGCCTACGAGCGTTTGCTCAAGTCCGATGTGAAGTACCGCTTCTCGATCGACATGGCTTCGCTCAAAAACGAATAACCATGCGGGCGCCCCACCCTCGCGACGCTTTCGTCTTTGTCGCCAGGGTAGGTGACCACGTGTCCAAAATTCCGAACCTCGGTTCAAAAGAACTACCAGGAGCACAAAATGCAGAAGCGCACATTAGGCAAAAGCAATCTTCAAGTCTCATCACTCGGCCTCGGCTGCATGGGGTTGAGCTTCGGATACGGCCCGCCGACCGCGAAGGCCCAGGCAATTGAGCTGATCCGCACTGCCTATGATCGCGGCGTCACGTTTTTTGATACAGCTGAAGCCTACGGCCCCTTTCTCAACGAAGAGGTCGTCGGCGAGGCGCTGGAACCGTTCCGCAAAGAAGTTGTAATTGCAACCAAGTTCGGTTTCAAGGAGGGCATTCCAGCCAGCGGCCTCGACAGCCGGCCGGAACGCATCCGCGAACATACCGAGGCGGCTTTGAAGAGGCTGCGCACCGACGTCATCGATCTCCTCTATCAGCACCGCGTCGATCCCAATGTGCCCATGGAGGACGTGGCCGGCGCGGTGAAAGACCTGATCGCAGCGGGCAAGGTGAAACATTTCGGAATGTCTGAGGCCGGTGTTGGGAGCATCCGTCGCGCCCACGCGGTTCAGCCGGTCACAGCGCTGCAAAGCGAGTACTCGTTATGGTGGCGTGAGCCGGAGAAGGAAATACTACCCACGCTTGAGGAGCTTGGCATCGGGTTCGTGCCGTTCAGCCCTTTGGGCAAGGGTTTTCTTACCGGCGCCATCAACGACAAGACGCAATTTGATTCGACCGACTTCCGCAACGTGGTGCCTCGCTTCACTGAAGAAAACCGCAAAGCCAATCAGAAGCTCGTTGATGTGCTTTCAGGAATTGCAAAATCGAAAGCTGCGACCAACGCCCAGATCGCGCTGGCCTGGTTGCTGGCTCAGAAGCCGTGGATTGTTCCCATCCCCGGTACCACAAAACTCCATCGGCTCGAAGAGAATCTTGGCGCGGCCACTGTGGAGTTGACCGCGGCTGAGCTGGACGAGATCGATGCTGCATTCTCAGGCATTGCGGTGCAGGGCAACCGGTACCCGGCACAGTTGCAGGCCCTCGTGCAGCGTTAGAAAACGAAACAGAGAAACCGAATATGAAGGCTCTCAATCACACCGTTCTGGCCTCCCTGGCGGCGATTGCCGTCTTCGCTCATGCTCAATCGGCAAACAAGCAAACCGGCGATCGAGAGCGGCTGATCGGTGCCTGGCACCTGGTGAGTATCTCCGCTCCCGGACCGGATGGCAAGACAATGGTCGTCTCGCAACCCATAGGCATGCTCATCTATACGCGCGACGGCCACATGTCGGTCCAACTCATGTACCCCGAATCGGCAGGTGCTCAATCCAATCAGTACGAACGGCAGGGATTTGAGGCCTCATTCGGCAGCTATGACGTGAACGAAGTTACGCACACTTTAACCCATCATGTGCAGGGATCGGTGACTCGCGACCTTCTCGTCGGCAAAGATCTTCCTCGCATTTACAAGTTCACTGATGACGGGCATCTGATCATTCGGTCAGTTCGTCCCGATGAGCATTGGACCGTTACCTGGGAACACTATTGAGGCGGCGTTGCTCTGCGATCAGCGATTGCCCACACGGAAGTCTTTATAGAAGGAGAAGGAATGCAGAAACGCAAATTGGGAAAAAGCGGACTTGAAGTTTCGGCGCTCGGTTTGGGATGCATGCGCATGACACGCGGCCATGGCCCGGTTGCAGGGACCAAAGAAGAGATGATCGCAGTAATGCGGGGAGCAGTGGACCGCGGTATAACCCTTTTCGACACGGCCCAGGTCTACGGCCCCTTTGTGAACGAAGAGGTTGTAGGCGAAGCGCTCGCGCCGGTGCGCGATCAGGTAGTAATCGCGACGAAGTTCGGTTTCCAGTTCGATAACGACCAAGATCCGCACCCGACAGGCTTGAACAGCCGGCCAGA
>JASHVU010000151.1 GCA_030044455.1 Acidobacteriaceae bacterium
TCAAAGGCTGCTCGGCAATTGGAGGAGGTGCAGACCAGGCCACCGCGCTGGCCGCAAAAGGCTTTGATGGCGGCGGTGGAGTTCATATATGTGATCGGAATCGTGTCGCTGGCGAGGCGGAGACGCGTAAGCGCATCCCAGCAGTCTTCAACCTGCGTGATCTCGGCCATATCGGCCATGGAACAGCCGGCGTTGAGGTCGGGGAGAATGACCTGCTGGCCGTCGCGGCCGAGCACGTCGGCGCTCTCAGCCATGAAATGCACACCGCAAAAAACAATGTACTTTGCATCGGTCTCGGCAGCAGCTTTGGAAAGCTTGTAGCTGTCGCCGGTGAAGTCAGCAAAGCGGATGACCTCGTCGCGCTGGTAATGGTGGCCGAGGATGACCGTGGTGGCGCCGAGACGGGCTCGGGCAGCGGCGATGCGGTCGTCCATCGAGTGATCGGGGAGGGCGAGGTAGTTGTCGAGGGAGCAGGAGCCGGCCGACTCAGGAGACGGAGCCGCCGTTAATTCGTCGAGAGCCAGGGTCACTATAGTCCGCCTTCAGCCCTGCCGATCCAATCTTGGGATACGGCGGGCGGGGGTGTTGAAAGCAATTGAGCCGCAGCGGCATTTTTCCTGGTTTTTTGGGGGGTATCGCCCATCAAAACCGGAAAGAGCCACGGAGATGTTGCAGCTCTTCTTTCTTACAGGATGCAGTCGACATGCCCGCAGATTCCAAAGGGCGGGCCGATCGAGGGCTTGTCCTGAGAAAATTGTATCGCAGCGGCAACGAATGAGGCTGAAGGTGCGCGCATGAGTGAACTTCAAGAGATTCTGAGCGGAGATGGTTACGCCGCTCCACCCAAACGCATTCTCGAGGGACTGGCAAGCGCCGAGACCGGCGAGGCGCTGACGCATCGAAAGCCGGTTGGGGCGCCGCACTCCATTTATGAAGAGCTTTGGCATGTGGTTTTCTGGCAACAGATCACACTCGATTGGATTGCCGGCATCGAGACGCCATATCCGAAAAGCTCGCTGGATGGATTTCCGACGGTACTGGATATGGAGAAGGAGCCGATCGGCGCGCTCTGCGAGCGGTTTTTCGCGGGGCTGAATGCTGCCGACGAAGTCGCGAACGACAATTCGCGGCATGATCGCGAGATTCGCTGTACTTCGCGGCCGGGCCAGCCGGTACGGACGATGACGGTGCTCGAGCAAATCGAGAACCTGGCTGCACACAATGCCTATCATCTGGGCCGCATTGTTCTGCTGCGGCAATTGCTGGGCGTGTGGCCGCCGCGGTCGGGTGGGGATAGCTGGTGAGGATTCCCTGGCTCGAGGTCGCAATTCCTGCAAATCCGGCCCTCTTCACGATTCACCCCCGTTTGACGAGGGCCAATCAAGCCTCGTTTCAACGCAGTACGCAGGCCAGACGCGACCCCCAGGCCGTTTGTGACCGCTCTCCGCGGGCAGTTATCATTGAGCTTCATGGCAATTCAGCCGACAATTGCGATCGCCAGCCTGGGGATGTCGGATTCGCTGTTCCTGATGGTGCTGGCGCTGGTGGTGTTTGGGCCGCGGCGGCTGCCGCAGATCGGCCGCCAGATCGGCAAGCTGATGTACGAGTTCCGCAAAGCCTCAAACGATTTCAAGTTCCAGATGGAAGAGGAACTGCGCAACGCCGAGGAGGCAGATCGGCGCAAGAAAGAAGAGGCGGAGCGGCAGAAGGCGCTGGCCGCAGGGCAGACTCCGGCGCCTCCGCAGCCCTTTGCTGGCGGATACATGAACGCACCTGCAGAAGAACCGAAAGAGATACCGGGTGAGAGTGAGGGACTGCGCATCCAGCCTCCTTTGACAGGCGAGCAGATTCCGTCGGCGCCGCCGGTACGGACGGTCCAGACGACTGAAGTTGCGAGCGAGAGTGAGCCAAAAGCAGTGACCGAGGCTGAGTCCGCGACAGCGGCCGAACCGGAACAGACTGCATACGAAGCTGAGATGAAAGCCGTCGACGAAGCCGCGACACACACCGTTAGCGAGGCAGCGGAGCAGGAAAGCCAGCATGGTTGACCCCGGAGACGCAATCGAAAAGGCGCGAAAGGCAGTGACCGAGCGCGCGGATCTCCCGGGCATGAGCCTGATGGAGCACCTTGAAGAGCTGCGCAAGCGCATTATTCACTCGGCCATGTATCTGGCTGCCGGATTCATCGTGGCGTACGTCGTCCATGTAAGGCTCTACGCCTTTGTGCAGAAACCGCTCGACGATCTGCATATCAAGCTGAACTACACCCACCCCATGGACCCGCTGAACCTGTATCTGCAGGTGTCGCTGATCGGCGGCGCGATTCTGGCTTCGCCCTTTATCCTCTACCAGGTGTGGCTGTTCATTGCTCCGGGACTTTACCAGAAAGAGAAGCGGTTCGTGGTGCCGTTCATGGCGGCGACGGTGGGGCTGTTTTTGATCGGCGCGGGCTTCGGATATTTCTTTGTGCTGCCGGGCGCGCTGAAGATTCTGATTGTTGGATTCGGGAAAAACTTCAACCCGATGGTCACTATCGAGGAATACACGGGGTTCTTTCTATCCATCATTCTCGGCCTGGGTATCAGTTTCGAGCTGCCAATCCTCATCTTCTTTCTGGCGTTATTCGGCCTGGTAAGCCCGCGTTTCCTATGGAAAAACATCCGCTACGCAATTCTGGCGGTCTTCCTGGTGGCGGCCATCATTTGCCCCAGTCCCGACATCTGGACCGTTTGCATTTACGCGGTCCCGATGCTGGCGCTGTATCTGGTGGGAATCGCAGTGGCGTGGTGGGTGCATCCTTCGCGCAAGAAGAAGAAGGAGGCGGCGCAGGCGTGAGGCTATCGATACTTAAGAACCGGGTGCCCCGGGTCCCTCGCATTTGGGGACCCGGGAAGGCGTTCGTCGCGGTCGGCCTGCTTTCCTCATTAGCCGCTTTCACGCCGGCTTCGGCAACAGCCCAGCATTTCGATGGCGCCAAGGCGTACGAATACGCACGCGAGTTTGCAGCCATCGGGCCGCGCTGGCCCACCGGCCCCGGACACCTGAAGGCCGAGGAGTTTTTGCGCGCGCACTTTCTGCACGATCAGCGTGAAGAGGACACCTTTACCGCCGACACACCCATTGGCCCGGTACCGATGCGCAACTTCATCATTCGCTACCCGGGGACGAAGCCAGGCGAGATCGTGCTGGCTACGCACTACGAGACCAACTACCCGCTGCGCAATATCAACTTTGTGGGCGCTAACGACGGCGCATCGACCACCGGATTGCTGATGGCCATCGCCGACCGTCTGCGCGCCGAAACGGCGAATGGGAAAAAGCTCGACGGCTACTCCGTGTGGCTGGTCTTCTTTGATGGCGAAGAGGCGATTCAGACCTGGTCGCAAACGGATTCAACCTACGGCAGCCGGCACCTGGCCGCAAAGTGGGGCCGAGATGGAACACTTGGTGAGATCAAGGCTTTCATGCTCGCCGACATGATTGGCGACAAGGATCTCGACATCCAGCGTGAAACGAATTCAACCGGGTGGCTGGTCGACCTGGTGGCGCAGGCGGCGAAGAAGTTCGGCTACCAGAGATATTTTTTCCAGAA
>JASHVU010000152.1 GCA_030044455.1 Acidobacteriaceae bacterium
CGGGACCTGTCTTCGGGGGCTAAAGCCCCATTCATTTTGCCTGCCTTTTCGGCACGGCTGAAGCCGTGCCCTTTCAAAACGGCAACTGGATCGGACTTTCCGTACTTGATCAGAGATTCCTTAGGGTACTTACGGCATTTTCTGAGTTACTGTGTCCTTTCCTGGACTTCCCAAGGTCGCCGCTCCCTGGTGGTCTCGTCGACTCAGCCACTCGGTTCGGGGCTACAGCTACTCAGAGAATGCATTAATTCTCAGCCAGCCGTCTGAATCCGATTTTCGACGATCGCTTCGGCCGCTGCTACCGCCTGCTCCAGCGACATGTTCGTCGAGTCGAGCAGGACGGCGTCGGGCGCCGGCTTCAGTGGGGAATCGGCGCGATTGCGGTCCCGCTCATCGCGGGCATGGAGCTCACGGATTACTTCCTGAGGCTGGACCTCGGGTACCTTGCCGGTTTGGCCGAGCTGCTCAAAGCGGCGCTGGCCGCGAACCTCGGGAGCCGCGTCGAGGAAGATTTTGACTTGGGCGTGAGGAAAGACGACGGTGCCGATGTCGCGGCCTTCCATGACTACGCCACCTGCTGCGCCAACCTGCTGTTGCAGGCGGACCATCCAGGCCCTGATCGCGGGAAAAACGCTCACGCGAGAAGCGGCGTCGGTGACTGCCGGAGTGCGAATCAGGCGGGTTACATCTTCGCCGTCGAGCAGAACGCGATTCTCGTCGCCGCCGGGCTCAAGGCGGATCTTTGTGCCATGGGCGAGCGCTTCGAGGGGGGCGCTTGAATCCAAAGGAACTTTGGCGCGCAGCGCCTTTAGGGCAAAGGCGCGATACATTGCGCCGGTTTCAAGGTTGAGCAGGCCAAAATGACGGGCCAGACGGCGCGCGATCGTGCTTTTTCCCGCGCCGGCAGGCCCATCGATTGCAATGATGATTTTCCGGCCCTTCAGGGATGGGTCAGAGCGCGAGTCTTCCGCGTTCATCCGCGCTTTTTCGTCCTTTGCTTTGCCGGAGCAGTGAAGCCGTAGCGCTTGCTGTTACCGGCCTTGGCGCCGGCAGTGAGGGCCGGTTTGCGGGAGCGCGCGTCAACACGAACATCCTTTCGCGAAGCCTTGCCGCGCGCTGAAACTGCAGACTTGGCGACGACCTTGCCATTGACCACGTGTCCGTTGCGCTCCACTCTTGCCGAGGAGTTCGATTTGCCGTTGCCGTTGGCCGAGTGCCCGGTGCGCGAGCCGCTGTTTCTTGACGCGTAGTTTCCGTTCAACGATCCATTGTGTTTACCGTTGGCGCTTGAGGGCTTTGTCCAGCGCGCTGCCGACGAAACGCGCGCGCTGCCGGGACGGCTGGAGGATCCGGGGCGGTTGGAAGCGGTGCGTGCATCGCGGGCCGGACGCCGTGACGGCCGGTTCGCGGGGGTCTGGGCGCGCTTGCGGTCGCGTGTGCGAGCTGCAGGGCGGCTGAAATGGGGTCGCGCCGCCGAAGGCTTGCCATTCGAGCCTGGCTTGCGTTGGGCTGAGACAAGAGGAACACGTTCCTCGGTTACCTCGGGTGCTGGAGCCGGTGGTGCCACTGGCTCTGGCTCGGGCCGCCGCTCGGGAACAAATGGAGTGGTTTCGGCAAAACGGCTGGAGTTGAAAAAGTAAGAGGACGCCATTGCCGAGCTGGCATAAATGTTGGGGGACACGCTGAATTCAGGCAGCGTGCCGGCCACGTAGAAGTGGGGCGCGTGGCCCAGCGAGATGGTGTGCACCTGGCGCGTAGCAACCAGGCCACGCAGCACTTCGCGAATCTTGCTGCGCGCAGTGAGGGGAGCAAGGAACAGCTCAACGTCTTCCATACCGGCGGCAATGACGGCCTGCAGGTAAATGGATGCAAGCACCGAGATCGCGGTCACCTGCGAGGTTGACGCGCCCTCAGCGATGGCCTTCTGATAGCGGACGCGCAGGAGCTGCCACTTGGCGTGCTGTCCCGGTGCAGAAACCACGGGAATGATGCGCAGTTGCTGCCACAGCTCGGTGATGGCCCGCAGCACTGCCGACTCAGACACCTCTTTGCCCAGAGCATGCTTGAGCTGTGGAATCGTGGCGTCGCCTGCTTCAAGCAGCTTGTAGGCCTGGATAGCCAGCTGCGAAACCTGGCGCGAGCCGGTCAGCTGCGGGGTACGGCGCCAGTCGCGGTCGCCGCGCAGCGCGTACACGTAGGGCAGAACCCATGCGGCTACAACAAAGTCCGGCTGCTCGCCGGGCTGGCCAAGCAGGTTGAGCCTGACAGCGATACCATCAAGCTCCAGCCGAACCAGCAGCTCCTCTGCGAGAGTGATGTGTTTTTGATCGGGGTTCGTATTGCGCTCGCCGGCGACAGCCTCGACGAAAGATGGGGCCAGGCCCGCGGAATACTGGCGGCGCGGAAGAAAGAGGCAAAGACCGGTCTCCTCGATCCAGGTTCGGGCATCTTCAAGAGTCAGTGCTCCGTGCCCATTCAGGCGCATCCGTTCGACGCGCGATGCTTCCAATTGCTCTGCTGTCAAAGAAAAACCCTCACTTCCAGGCTGGCGCTATGGCATAACCAGTGTGATTGCGTCCTGTTTTTGCCTCGTTGCCAAAGGTTGACGCCTGACGAGAGTCGCGGCCCGTTTGACCGGTGGTCGGGGGGGTCTCAACGATTAGCGTCAACGAATTACAAGCGTTCCGGGATATATTTCCCGGTTTGCCTTATTTGGACCCGGCTATCGCTCCTGGGAGCGGTATTGCCGACCTCCAGGAGCTCTAGACTCGGTGGAAGGCGCGCTGGATCTCTCTCCAAGAATACAGCAAAGCGATTGGACGTCCATGGGGGCAGCTGGTTGGATGACTCGTCTTTGCAAGTTCCAACAATAGCCATTCCATACGTTCCGGGTCAAGGGGGGTGTTTACCTTGATTGCGGAGTGGCAGGCAATGGAAGCCGCAATGCGTGATCGAACGGTTGTAAGCTGTTCAATTTGATGTGGTTGATCCGCCGGTTGATCAGGTTCTTCGTCACCGTCGCCAGCCGTTTGCTCGATCACTTCTGCGAGGGTTCGTTCAAGCTCTGCCCCCTCAAGCCCAACCGGTGCAGCCTTCACGGCGAGGGTCTGCGGGCCAAAGGGTTCGACCTCGAAGCCATTCCTCTCCAGTTCTTCGGCAATGCGTGTAAATACAATCATTTGTTCAGGTTTCAGCTCGACGAGCAGGGGCATAAGCAAGCGCTGGCGTTGGACGCGTTCTACCTGTCTTTCGCGCAAAATTTTTTCAAAAAGCACTCTTTCGTGTGCAACATGCTGATCGATGATCCATAGACCGTCTTCGCCGGTGGCCAGAATAAACGACTCTCTGAGCTGTCCCAGCGGCTTGAGCGACCCTAAGTGGTTTAGATTGTGAGACGCCTGCTCGGCCTCGACCATCGCTGCCCCTACGCTGGCGGAATTCGACGGCCCTCCGCCGTTTCCGGGGCTGCATTCGAGAGCGTCGGGCTGTACCGCAGGTTGGAACAGGGCCGCTGCCGCCTCACCCCAGGATTGGCGATCGAAGAAGCGCGGGTCGAATTCGGAGAAGCCAGGACCACCGAAGCGGGATCCGGTGCCAGAGCCCGGTACGGCACCCTCAGAGCCTGAAAACGGCAACCTGCCCGGAACTGGCGAAGGCTGGTGCGGCGTCAGCTGGAATGGCTCGGCATCGGCCTGGGCGGTCGCAAACGCGTCTGGGTCTGAATCGGGCATCGGAGCCGGCGAACCGGGGAGAGGCGAAACAGCCGTGGGAATCAGCGAGGGGCTGGCCGTCGGTTGCGATTGAAGCGCGTTGAGGAAGGCCGCCGCCGGGCGCGCCTTCACCAGCGCCGTGCGCAGGCTGTCGCGCACAA
>JASHVU010000153.1 GCA_030044455.1 Acidobacteriaceae bacterium
ACCATCCTGGCGCGCCATGGCAAAATCGTCGACTACCACCTCTACGGCGATCGTGATGTGGCCGCCGGCACGGCCATCACCAAAGATACAATCTTCCGCGACTACTCCATGACCAAGCCGGTCACCGGCGTGGCCATGATGATCCTCTACGAGCAGGGCAAGTGGCAGCCGCAGGATCCGATCTCAAAATACATTCCGGAGTTTGCGCACCTCAAGGTCTTCAACGGAGTTGACCCCAATGGCAAGATGATCCTTGTCGATCCTGATCACCCGCCCCTCATGCGCGAATTGATGACGCACACCGCCGGATTCAGCTACGGCAACGGCGCCTCTCTGGCCGACAAGGCCTACGGCGAACTGAAAATCAGCCAGACAAAAACGTTGCAGGAATTGATCGACCAACTCGCCCAGGCTCCTCTCTTCTATCAGCCCGGCAAAGGTTGGCTCTACAGTCTTTCCATGGATATCCAGGGCTACATTGTCGAGAAGCTCTCAGGCCAGACGCTGCCCGATTTCATGCGCGACCACATCTTTACTCCGCTGGGAATGAAGGACGCGGGCTTCTTCGTCCCCGTCGGCAAGCGCAACCGTTTCTCGCCAAATTATCACTACAACAGCAAAACCGGCCAGCTTGACGAGGACCCAACGGTCGGCGGCCTTCCCACCGACTACTCCGACCAGCCTACCAAGCCCTCCGGCGGCGGCGGCCTTGTGGCCACGGCTGAAGATTATTATCGATTTGCTCAGATGATCGGTAATGGCGGTGTGCTCGACGGCGTGCGCATCCTGTCACCCGCATCCGTCAGGCTCATGACCTCGAATCATCTGCCTGCCTCGCTGCTCACCGGCGAGTGGGGCATCGGCCAGCACATCATGCGTCCGGGCTTCGGCTATGGCTACGACGGCGCAGTCATCTTCGATCCGCCTGAGGCCAACCTGTCCGACGGCAAGGGCACCTACTTCTGGGATGGTGCAGCCGGCACCTGGTTCTGGGTCGACCCCACCAACGACGTCGTGTTTGTTGGAATGATCCAGCGCATGACCAGCCCCGACAACCACAACCTGCTCTACCGCACCCACGCCGCAGTCTACGGAGCGCTCGTCGACCCGTCGAAATAGACTCAGCATCGCGCCCGCCAGCGGGAAGCGATGCGAACTTGAGTGTGACCCTACTCGACTCTTCGTTCCCCATCTGCGTCGATCAGCGTTTTGGCGATAATGCGACCCATCGAGCTCGCCCGCAACCCTGGCTGCCCGAATCTCTAAAGCTCTAACTCGGGCAGTCCTCACTTGGGCGTGGGCAGCATTTCGATCAAAGGGAGTCTGAGGGTTAGAGAGAACCAAGGAACGCGACAAGGTCCGACTCCTGCTGCGATGTCAGCGTTAAGTTGAACCGCGTTTCATAAAAATGGACAACGTCAAGCAAAGTTTGCGCAGAGCCATTGTGGAAGTATGGTGCGCGTGCCGAAAGCCCGCGCAGAATCGGCCCCTTGATCTTACCGACATGGTCAAAGTCGCCATCAACCAATGCCTGTCCGAGATCGGAGGTTGTTTTGCACGTGCTGGTTGGCAGGCCAGACACCGGGTCCTTCAAACACACGGTAATGCTCGGCAGGTAGCTGGTGTCGAGTCCCCCCAAATTCGTTGAGACATTCGACGGACTTGGATCGCCGGTACCGATGTCCAGTGGTGTCGGGAACGAGTGATTGCCGACACTCGGTGTATCGTGACAGGTTCCGCATGTGCCTGTGAGCGAGGGAATGCCGCCGGCTACCAGGCCTCCTGCCGCCTCATCGTCGTTGATTCCAGCCACGCCTGTAATATTGATCGGCAGCGAATTGAAGAGCGCCTCCCCGCGCGCGATTGCTGCCCTCGGATCCCGCTCAGGCAGGTTTGCCCAGGCGTTGAAGGTATCGAAAATTGCCGGCGTAAACTCTCCGTCTCCAGGAGTAACCAACCCGCCCGGCTGCTCAAACTGCGGCAGAAGAACATTGATGCTCGAATTCATGCTGATGAAATACGGCTCGGTCGCCAGCGGCTGCGGCCCGCCAGTTGCACCCTCCGCATTTAAGGGTCCGGTGCGGCTGCCGTACGCCTGTGCCGTCGTCAGCCCCATTTCGAAGTTCACAATCTCCTGCTGCTCCGCGGGCGTAGGCCGCGTTCCGTCTCCTTGTGCATGGCCCGTGGTGGCGTCCACGGATTGGTGCTCCAGATCGCTTATTAGAGAGCTTGGGTAGTTGCTATAGATAATCTTGGTGGTTCCAGTTGCGGGGGAGGATTCGCGTCCATCCACCATCACTGCACTCAGAAACCGAACGTTGGTCGCGGGCAGCGGACGACGGTACATCGAAATAGTATCCGTCTCACTGCATCCATATGGGTTGCTGACGTTGGTCACAACGTAATTCGCATTCGCCGGCACCGCCAGTGCAATCCGGATCAAGCCGCGCGTCCGCAGCAGGCTATATGCCGCCCTTCTGCCCTCGAGCGTCGATACATCGATGTTGTGATCGCAATTCGATCCGTCCACCGTCCGAAAAATCGGATCGGTGCCCTGCGTCAGAAAGAATCGCAGATCGACATCCGCCGCAGAAACTGACA
>JASHVU010000154.1 GCA_030044455.1 Acidobacteriaceae bacterium
TTTTCGCAATCCTCGCGGGCGTCGAGCCCCTCGATCTTCCAAACGTCGGGCTCAACACCCGCATCCTGCAGCTCGCGAATGGCTTCAACCATCAGCCCCGGCCTCAGCTCGAGATCATAGCGAGCCTTATCGCCGCTCACCTGCGCGAGCTGCGATTTCTCAGCCGGCACCAGCAGCTCAAACATGAAGAGGCTGCGGCCGGCGCCGCTCAAGTAATCTGACAACCGCTTGAGCCGCGCCGCCTGTTCTCGATTCATTGCACTGTCGCCACCAGGGTTAAAGCGGACCAATACTTTCGAAAACGTGGGGTGAAACTTCTCAATGTGTGCGGCGAAATCGTCGCCGTATTGGAAATCAAATTCTTCCTGACCGCTCCTTTCGGCGGGGCAAGCGATGATGTAGCCCTCGGCCGCGGCGTCAGTCAAAATCGAAGCGCCGAATTGCTCGTCGGTCAACAGGCCCGCGTGTTCCTTGGGCAGGCCGCTCGCGAGCGCGGCGCGAAAGCCATCATAGATGACTCGCTTGGCTTCGGCGATGCGCGCCGTCTGCTCAGCGTTGAGCTCGCCGTGCCAGCCAAACATGCCGGTCTCAAACGAGCCGCGATGATCGAAGGGGAGAATGTATAGGGGGCGATCATATCCGCGCGGGGTCATGAGAAACTCCAGGGAAGGTTATGAATCTCTGAAAAGTGCGGCGGTTGAGTCGATCCGGGCTCCCGGGTTCCCAAGAGCGAGGGACCCGGGGCACCCAATTCTTGGTCCAGCAGCTTACGCTTTCGTCTTGCGATAACGCCGAATCAAGTTGTTGGTTGAGCTGTCGTGGGTGAGCTTGGGTTCTGCCGTGCTTTCAAGTTCGGGGATGATGCGCTGCGCCAGCGCCTTGCCCAGCTCCACACCCCATTGGTCAAACGAGTTTACGCGCCACACTGTTCCCTGCACAAAGACGCTGTGCTCGTAGAGCGCCACCAGCTTGCCCAGCACCTCTGGCGTCAGCTTATCGGTCAGGATCACGTTGGACGGCCGGTTGCCCTCAAAGACGCGATGTGGCACCAGCCATTCGGGCGTGCCTTCGGCGCGCACCTGGTCAGCGGTTTTACCAAAGGCCAGTGCCTCAGCCTGCGCAAAAACGTTGGCCAGCAAGATGTCGTGATGACTACCAAGCGGGTTGAGCGTTTTCGCAAAGGCGATAAAGTCGCAGGGGATGAGCCGCGTGCCCTGGTGGATCAACTGGTAGAACGAGTGTTGACCGTTGGTGCCGGGCTCGCCCCAGTAGATGGGACAAGTTTCGTAATTCACGCGCGCGCCCTCGAGCGTGACGTGCTTGCCATTGCTCTCCATGGTGAGCTGCTGCAGATATGCCGGAAAGCGCTTGAGGTATTGTTCGTAGGGAAGAATGGCGACGGTGTTTGCCCCAAATAAGTTGATGTACCAGACGGTGAGCAAGCCCAGCAGCACAGGCAGATTCTTTTCGAATGGTGCAGTGCGGAAGTGCTCGTCGATCTCATGGAAGCCGGCCAGCATGGCCCTGAAATTCTCTGGCCCTACGGCAATCATCGTCGACAAACCAATCGCCGAGTCCATCGAATAGCGGCCGCCGACCCAGTCCCAGAAGCCAAACATGTTAGCCGTGTCGATGCCGAACTTGCTCACCTCGACCGCATTCGTCGAAACTGCGACGAAATGCTTTGCGATGGCCGACTCGTCTCCGCCCAGTTCTTTCAACATCCAAGCGCGCGCGGTGTTCGCGTTGGTCATGGTTTCGAGCGTGGTAAAGGTCTTCGAAGACACGATGAACAATGTTTCTTCGGCATTGAGGCCCTGGACCGACTCGGCAAAGTCGGTGCTGTCGACGTTCGAGTCGAAACGAAAAGTCATCGACCGGTCGGAGTAGTGGCGCAGCGCCTCGTAGGCCATCACCGGGCCCAGATCAGAGCCACCGATGCCGATGTTGATCACATTCCTGATGGGCTTGCCGGTGTGGCCCTTCCAGTCGCCGCTGCGCACCCGGTTGGCGAAGGCGGTCATCTTGTCGAGGACCTGGTGCACATCGGGAACAACATTATTCCCGTCGACGAAAATGGTCGCGTCGTTTGGCGCGCGCAGGGCGGTGTGCAGCACGGCGCGCTTCTCAGTCATGTTGATTTTGTCGCCGCGGAACATGGCCGCAATGCGTTCGGCGAGTCCTGATTCGGCAGCCAGTTCAAACAGCAGTTGCAGGGTTTCGGCCGTGATGCGGTTCTTGGAGTAGTCGAGAAAGAGCCCCGCCGCTTCGGCAGTAAAGCGCTCGCCGCGCGCCGGATCGTCCGCAAAGAGCGTGCGCAGGTGAACATTGCGCATGGCTTCAGCATGGGCCGTAAGAGTGGCCCACGCCTTGCGCTCGGTAAGGGGCTTAATCTCCTGGCTGGGGGTTCCCTCAGCAACGGTTGTCGACATGACTTGTCTCCCTTTGTGTTGGGATGCGGAAAAATGAATGAAGATGCGGAGAAGATCGAGGTGCTTTGCCGCCCCGCCGATCCCCGGCTTCAACTGCTTTGACATGGTAATTCAAGGCACGCCCGGCGGGGATGAACGGCGTATTGATTCTGACGGCGAGGTGTGGCGCTTTTATCGGCCCGCAAGCGCATCGGCCAGCCGGTCGAGGAACGGCTGCTGCGCGGCAAAAATCCGGGTACGGGCCTCGGGGATTGCGAACCACGCCGCGCGATCGACCTCGGGAACGCTGATGCGAAGGCCGGAGCGAGGCGGCCATTCGATCTCGCAGAGATTGCTTATGATTTTGTTCGCGTCAATATCGAATTCGACGGCCCAGGCCGTGACCACTTTGCCACTGTTCTGGCGAACGGAGCCGAGGGTAAAGAATGCGCTCTCGGGCATAGAACCAATCTCCCCGAATCCGGTTTCTTCTTCGAATTCGCGCAGTGCCGCGGCCAGTGGTTCTTCGTCGTCGCCGTATTCTCCTTTGGGCACTGACCAGGCGCCGAGGTCCTTCTTTGCCCAGAACGGCCCGCCGGGATGGACGAGGAAGACTTCAAGACCGGAATCCGGGCGTCGAAAAAGCAGCAGGCCTGCGCTCTGTTTGGGCACGGTCGTCACCTCGGTCGATTGTAGGCGATGGCCCGTCGGCTCCATTTTGGATTCAATTCGACACAGCGCATCGCTGGCGTAGAATGACAACGATTGCGGAACGCCCGGCTGCGCGGAGATGAAAACAATGCGCCGGCAAGGCGGGTTCCGGAAGACTCAGAACACTCGACAGGGGAAGAAATATATGAGACCTTTCGTTCGCACTGTTGCGCGTATTGTTGCGCTGCCTGCTCTCGCGGCCGCCTGCCTGTTGCCGGCCGGTCACGCCCAGAGTGCGCCCCAAAGCACGATTGAGATTGGCGGCGAGAAGCTGGTCACGCTGACCCGCAAGCCGGTCAGCACCACCAAGCCCGAGTTCACCAGCGTGACCGTGATGCCGGGCCGCGGCATGGAGCTTCTCTCGATCACGGCGAATTTTCCCGGTAAGGGAAACGTCGACGTGCTCTACACTCACTCGCCCGAACAGGCCAAGCAAATGCTCGACGAGCAGGACACGCCGTTTGGCGATCTCGGCTACCGTCTGGGCGCGGCATTCCTGTTCCCTTATCCGAACCGGATCATCGGCAAGCTTTCGCCGGATGGGAAAACGCTTACCACGTCGTGGCAAGGCCACGAGATTATGCTGCCGGCCAACAATGTCGGCGCCGCGGCGGGTTCTGAGCGGCACGCCATGCACGGCCTCATCCTCAAAGCCAAGGCCGAAGATATTCGCGTGACCGATACGCCGGAAGGCCAGCAGGTGACGGGCGTGATTCATGGCGGCAACTTCCACGGCCACTGGCTCTCGAAGACCGACCTGGTGATTACCGTGACGCTCACGGCCGAAGCGGTAGACGCGACGGTTGTGGCGCATAACGTAGGCAGCGAAGATGAGCCGGTGGCCATCGGCTGGCACCCGTACTTCGCCTTGCCGTCAGGGGACCGCACCCAGGTCCGGATTCATATTCCCGGCTCGATGGTGGCCAAGGTCGACAACTACAGCAACGTCTTTCCGACCGGCGAGCTGGTGCCCGCGACCGGCCAGTACGACCTGCAGGCGCCCGGCGGCGTGGCCCTGGACAAGAACTTTTACGACGACAACTGGAGCAAGCTTTCGTGGAGGGGCGGCGCTGTAACGGTGAAAGTAATCGACCCGGCCGCGCACTATGGCGTGGCGATTGAAGGCCTGTCGCCGGAGATCAAAACCATCCAGTTGTACGCACCGCCCACCCAGCAGTTTGTGGCTATTGAGCACCAGTACAACTTTGCCGACCCGTTCGGCAAGGAGTGGAAAGGCATGGACACCGGCATGGTGACGTTGAAACCGGGGCAGAGCACCAAGTGGCATGTAAGGCTGCGGGTGTTTGTACCGTAGAGACTGGGAACAAGGGAGCGAGGGAACAAGGGAACGACCGAAAGAGACTGGGCGAGGCGTGGATCACGCGCTTCGCCCGGCTAGTTTTCGCGCTTTCATTGCGCGGGGGCACGCCTTTGAAAGTGCGATCGCGAACTGCCTCTCAACCAGCGGGATAGACCCAATTGCGCTGCCTGACTCAAATCACATCCACAGTCCGCGCCCCCAATCAAAAT